>NZ_JBHWVJ010000016.1:0-106620 GCF_042736725.1 Streptomyces sp. NPDC060028
GCTCACCCTCGCCGCGTGATCAACGAAGCGTGTCCACCACCACGGGGGAAGGCCCCAGGGCACTCAGGAGGTGGGTGGCGCGGGTGGGGTCGGTCCGGAGTTTGGTGAGGTTCCGCCAGTTCTTGAGGTGCGCGAAACCACCTTCGACCGGGGCGATCAATGAACCCGGGATGCTCTCTCTTTGGTCATCAGTACGCACCCAGGGGGAGCAGTGAATCATCGCTCAGGCCGTCTACTCGGTATGACTGTCGCCGCGTTAATCGGCTAGTCGGCTGCGGCAGCGGTAAGCCCTTCGACGGCCCTGCGCCCGAGTCCCGATCGTCTGCCGTACCTGAGTACGTTGCCGCCTACCGTGACGGATACACCGCGGGCAAGGCCGTTTACGACTCCTTGGGGAAGGGGGCGGCCGTGCGCGAGACCGTATGGGGCGGCTGTACGCGCCGGGCCCTGCAGGCCGGCAGCGCCGCCGAGATGGATCGTGGCTCCTGGGTGCGAGGCTGCCTCAACGGCGTCGCCAACGCCCCTGAGCAGTTGCCCACCGGCTCCGTGACCACGCGGACCACGGATGCAGAAATGCTGGAGCGGTTCCGAGCCTGGGCTCGCACCAAGGGTGAGGCGGAGCAAGTCGACCACGTCCGCATGCTGGCCATAGTCCAACTGACCGAACAGGACTATGACGTTGAGTTGAGTACGGACTACTCGGCAGGGTCCGGAAACCCTGGATCTGAATCGCTTGCCCTGAGTTTCGTCGAGTGGTTGGACGGCGATCATGGCCGGGAAGGTACCGCCAGGAACATTCTGGTCCTTGGCGCAGTTGGAGAGAGGCTGACCGCACAGCGCATCTGAGGAGCGTCAACGGACCCGTAGCGCTGGCTCTCCGAAAGTGCCGAAGAGCCGGTCCTGCGCGCTGTACCCGGGTTCAAAAAGATTGACGCACCGGGGGTCCGGTCGCTCTGCGTAGCGGAGGGGCGGGAAGAGGAGCCAGACTCGTACTGATGAGCAGCTGGCCGGGCTTGCCGTGCGGCGAGCCGTCGGTGTCCGGGGGGCTGCTGGCATGCCGGCGGCGCTGTCAGCCTCCCGAGGCGCGTGTCAGCTAGTGCTGTGGCCGGGAAGGTTCACCGGGTTGAGCGGTCAGGCCGCGATGGGTAGTGGTCGTCCGCCCCAGCGGATGCCTTTCTCGCTGCGGATACGGGCGCGTTCGCGTCGTTGTGCTGCGAGGACGTCGGGGTGGCGGGCGTTCTTGTTGCGCCAGCGCAGGTATGCGTGCAGGGCTCGGGTCTGGACGGTGTGGTTGGGATGGTTCGAGTTGGCCAGGGTGAACTGCCGTAGCGGTCCGAAGTGGGCCTCGATCGGGTTGGCCCAGGACGCGTAGGTCGGGGTGAAGCACAGCTCGACCTTGTTCCGGGCTGCCCACCTGCGGATTCTCCAGTTCAGGTGGGCGGAGAGGTTGTCGAGGATCACGTAGATCGGGGCGCCGTCCGGTCGGGCCGCCCGGATCGTTCTCAAGGCGGCCCAGGTGTGGTCGATGCTCTTGCGGCGCCGGTTGATCCCCCACATCTGATCGTCGCCGATGGAGTAGCAGCCGTGGAAGTAGGTGATGCCGTGGGTGCGCCGGTAGGTGGCCGGCAGACGGTTCGGCCTTGTCTTCTCGGCCCAGCAGGAGCCGGCGGTGGGGCGGATTCCCAAGGGGCCGAACTCGTCGAACGCGAAGGTGCGGTCCGGCCGCTCGTTGATCGCGTAGTCGATCCGGGCGAGCTTGGCGTCGAAGTCGGGGTCCGGGGACTCCTTCCAGGTTTTCGTGCGCTGGAAGGAGACCCCGCGGCGGGCGAGTAAGCACCGCAGTGCCTCCCGGCCGATGAGGACGGGGCGGGCACGGTTGCGCCGCAGGTGATCGGCGAGCTTGCGGATCGACCAGCGAGTGAAGGGCTTGCCCAACACGGTCGGGCGGGTGGTGGCCGTCTGGACGACGAAGTCCTCGTCGTCACGATCGAGAAGGCGGGGACGGCCTCCCGCCCATCGAGGGTTCAGGCATGCGAGCCAGATCTCGTTGAACTTGTGAATCACATCGCGGACGGTGTCCTCGTCCGCCTGGACCAGGCGGGCCATGACCGGGACCGTGCTTCCACCAGCCGAGGCCAGTAACATCATCGCCCGCCGAAACCGCACCGAACTCGTACTACCCCGCCGGACGATGTGCTGGAGTTTCTGGCCCTCCTGCTCGGTCAGCCCGCGAGCCCGGACCGGTTGCGCCATCCCGCCTCCCCACGCTGGTTGGAGAAGTCATTTCCAACCAGCACAACGAGCAACCCGGTGAACCTTCCCGGTCACAGCACTAGTCGATGTTGATGTTGAAGGTGGACGTGCTGCCATCCGCAGCGGTCAGGGTGACCGGCCCGAACGTGATGATCGCGACGGAGTTGCCTCCCGGGCCCTGATAGAAGCCGGTTGCCCTGGTGATCCGGACGGCCAGAGCCGCGAGGGTTGCCGCGGCCTGCTCGTCGGCGTCGACCTTCGGTTGGGCCAGAGCGTGATGGCCATGTGCTTCTGCCCAGTCCCGAACTGTTAGGGCGTCGCGACTCATCTCCGAGAGGATGCTCTCGTTCGCCCAGGCCCACAGCCACGAGCCCGACGAAGGGCTGAAGCTGGCCAGGATCTGCGCGGGCGCCGTCGCGGTCTTCTCGGGGAAGGTCCACGTGATGAGGCCCGTCCTCTGATCCAGGCCCCAGCGGTCCGCAGAGCCCAGCCCCCAGGACACGTGCGCCCGAGCCAGCTGGTCGATGATGTCTTCGCCCTGCAGCAGCAGCGTGCTCAGGTCCGCCGGATCCACTCCCTGAGCAGGGCTCTCCGACTTCCTGGCCCGCTTGAACAATCCCATGCGGCGAAGTCTGCCAGAGGCCGCTGATCAGCCGACGACCCCCTCATGCCCAGGCCCCCCGCCAGCCGACCAGGTGGGGAATTACGTGAACTTACCCCTGGGGAATTACGCGATCGTCCACAACGTGGTCGTGGAGTGCGACACGCTGACCGGCAGCACCTCGTGGCGCTGGTCGGCCCCGCCTGATGGTGGGCCGACGCAGCAATACCGGCCCCTCAGAACCAGCGGCTCTCTGACAGCCTCGCTGCCGCCAAGCACGCGACGGCCGAGGCGGCGGCGGTGCGCAGCGAATCGGCGAGGCGGTTGGGTTTGACCGTGCCCAGGTTCAGGAGTTCGCTCAGGTCCCCGCCCAGGCGCCCTGCGTCCAGCTCCTCCCTGGCTCCGAGGGTGAGCAGCGCGTCCACGGCCCGTAGCCGGTCCTCGGGGTGGTGGGCGCCGAGGCTGGTGGCTACGACGAGGTGCAGGGCTGGACCGGCCGGCCCGCCGACGGCGGCAAGCCCCGGGAGCGCGGCGAGGCCGCCGCGCGCTTCGTGGATGGCACAGGCTGTGACCTCGGGGAACCGCCATGCGGCCACTGGCGGCCGGCACCAGCTGGTCGTCAGCCCCTTCACGGATGGCTACGTGACCGTGCCGCCGACCGAACACTTTGCCAATAGGACGGCCCCCTCGGCTCCACAATGGTCATTTTGCCGTGCGATCTGAGCATTTTTTCCCATGATCGGTCATATGTGACGGTCGTCCAAGGCTCGGCCCTCTGGCCTACCAACTGTTCTCCCGGTCCCGCCGTGATCGGTCACGGGCTCAAAGGGTCTCGGTGTCTGACGCCGACTTTTCCTGCTTCTCCTCGCTCAGGGCATGGAGTTCGCGCATCCGACGGTGAACGGCCTCACGCAGGCTTTCCCCGCGAGGCCCTGTCGGCGCGGGAGCATCAGGGGAGGCCGCACCGGCTGCGAGCTGGTCGATTACCTCATGCAGCTGATCAGCGCGGTCCTTGCCGCCCTTCTCTTCTTCGGCCATGGTGCGCCTCCTTTCGTGGGGTGAGCTGAGACAGATGCTGCTCCCCATTGTCCTACTCGCTGTCCTCCCAGGTTCCCTCGATGACCGGCTCGGCCTGCAACTGCTCGATGCGACTGCGCCACCCGTTGGCCCGGGATGACGTGGATTCTTTGACTGCGGCGGTGAGGGTGCGGGCGGCGGCGAAGCGCTCGGACTGCGGGCCGCTGTTGGCGATGCGCGAGATAGTGCCTGTGCGAGAGTCGATGGCCGCGCGCAGGCTGCCGACACGAGCGGTCAGCTGGCCCAGGTCGATGAACTCGGGCTCATCGGTGCCGAACCAGACCTGTTGCCACCAGTGGTCGCTGACCGGGTCGTGCCAGCTGATGTAGCCGCCTGGAAGGATCTTGCGTGGGCCGTCCAGCTTGCCGGTGAAGCTGTAGCGCACGCCAGGGGAGGCGACTGGGTCGTAGAAGTGGGGAGTGAAGAAGTCCGACATCAGCAGCCCGTTGATGGTGTAGCCGTACTCCGGGGCCTCGGACGGGTCGGCGACCTCGACGAGGAACTCCACCACTCCCTGGTCGGGCTTGGGGGACTGGCCGGCGACCAGGCGGTTGCCTCCGGGGTCACCGAGCATCTCAAGCATTTCGTGGCTGGCGGTCAGCGACCAGCTGTCGCTGTACTCGATCAGGGAGAAGGGCTGTCCGTTTTTGTCGAGGTGGACGCCGGCGGCTCCTGCCTGCTGAATGTCGTCCATGACGATCAGGGGCCAGTAGCCGACCGGGACGTCGTTGAGGTTGTCGAAGGCGTCGATGGTGGCCGGAATCTTCCAGATGGGGGAGAAATCCCGCAAGGCCTGTTTCTGCAGGGCGGCGGCCACCCGGTTGAGCTGGGACGGGGTGATCTGGCGAGTCTCAGAGACGAGAGCGAGCTGAGTAGGGAGCATGCCAAGTTCCTGTTCTGTCGTTGCGGGTGCTCGAAACGGTTGCACCGGATGGCAAGGTCGGGTCAGTAGCTGGGCGCGGAGTCGGGCAGGTCGCCTTCCTGGGCCAGCGCGGCCAGGAAGGCGGTTCGGCGCTGGCTGTCAGGCTGCCGAGCACGAGGGGAGCGAGGGTGCCGACTGCCGCTGTGAGCGGCTCCAGGTCGGGGCCGGTGGGATGGGCTCGCCCGGCAGTCAGCAGAGGCAATCGTGGGCGCTGCTCGGCGCCGGTCGGGGCGAGTTCGTCCAGGGCCAACTGCCAGCGCACGCTGCCCGCGGCAGCTCCGGTCAGGGACTGTCTGGCACGGGCTGCGAGAGCCGGCAGATCAGCCAGTGCAGTGGCCAGCCGATCGGTCGCTTCGGCCAGGGACAGCCCGGCCACGATCGGGTCGGCCACGGCATCGTGCAGGTTGACGACCCGCTCGTCTGCTCCGATCGAAGACAGCTCTCCCAGAGTTGCGTCGGACGAGATGGCCTGGACGAGGTGGCGGATGCCGTAGCGGGCAATGCCGTCGATGACGACCAACCGGATGTCGGTGTCTACAGCCTCGACGAGACCCGTGTAGGGGTCGCTGGCCGTGCCGGCGGTGACCAGTAGGTCGGCGCGCAGCCCCGGCTGGAGCGAGCCCGGGGCTTGGTCCCAGCGCAGAATCCGCGCGGCATCCCGGGCAACCATGGCCACCAACTCACGGTTGCTGAGGTCCACTTCGCTGGCATTGGCAGCCAGCCGGGCGGCTTTGAGCTCACTCAGCAGCCCCTTGCTACCCGAGACCGACCAGTGCGAGCCCAACCCGATGAGCTCGCCGACTCGGCCGGCGGCGGCAATGTCGGCGGTCTGCCCGTACAGCAGCAGGTTAGACAACGGTGACCACACCATCGAGCCGCCGTGGTCGGCCAGGACCTTGAAGTCCTGGCCCTTGAGCCCAGTGCAGTGAATGCCTACCAGGTTTTCCGTAATCGCCCACCGGCCACGCCCGATCTTGAGGGCGAGCAAATGATCCCGAGCTGCTTTGTCCGTACCCTCCGCCAGGTGGAGGAGTAGCCGGTGCGGCTGCTTGAGACGGGCCAGGAACTTCTCAGTGTTCTTGGCCTCCCGTCGGCGATCCTGGAGGCGGCCTCTGGCAGCTCGGGGTCGTCGGTCTCCTCCACGTTGCGGACGATCCCCCGGTGCATCCGGTGCATCCGGCGCGCCCCGGCGTTGCTGAACAGCGCAATCCCCTGCGTGGTCGTGGTGCCGTTGGGCAAAGCCTTGGCCTCGGCATACCGCACCACGGCCGGCATCAGCTGCGGATCTTGCCCGAGCATGCGAATCGGTCCGGTGACCAGGGCGCGGTAGGCGGGATTTCGAATGCCGCCCCACTGCGAGCGGTTGCCATATTTCTCCGGCACGGCCCACAACGGAAGGACGTCGTACGGCAGGTGATTGTGGAGTTCAATCAGCCCCGGATACACCGTGCCCTCGGTGGCAATCGGCATGACATCCTCGAAGCCGGGCGGGGCCAGCTCAGCGGCACGGAGCACCGCGGCATTGCGGCCGCCATCGACGTACAGCACACCGTCGTCGATCACTCGGTTGGCTGCGTCAAGGGTGACCAGGCGGCACCGCTGCGCGAAGGACTCCGTCCTCGGCTTGTCGATTGCAGGCGGCATCAGCGTCCCCTCGCCCAGCCTTACAGAGGCCCGTTGACCGGTGAACGCCACCTAACAGGCTTAATGACGTAAAGTCATCTCCCGACTACCGTGAGTCATTGGTGATCGCTCGCCTGGAGTAGGGACCCGCATGCATTTTCGACCCCGGCTACGCCCACACCCCATACGCCACTCTGGTCAGCGAATACCCCGGCCCAGAGACCTACCCGGCCAAACACTTCCGCACCGAATGGGGTCCGATCTTCCACCGCGGCCGGCTCGACGGCACGGCCCGGGTTCTCGTTCTTGACCAGGATCCCGCCGCCCACGAAAGCATCGCTCGCCGAACCTTGGCCGGTACCGCCGGCCGCCGGTTTCAGGGGTTCCTCAACAAGCTCGGCATCGACATCAGCTACGTGTTGGTCAACACCTACGTGTACAGCGTCTACGGCCAACATGGCGGCACCGCCAACGCTCATGACCCTCACATCGCCCGTTGCTGGTGGAGCGTTGCACACCGCCTCGGCGCCGATCCCGCGATAGTCCCCGGAACCCTGCTGCGCGACTACGCGGACGAGATCGACGGGGTACGCGTCATTTACCTCATTGACCGCTGCGGATCTCGTCGATGCGCTTCGCCAGAGCCTGTGTCTCCGCGACCAGCCGCCCGTGCGCCTTCTTCTGCTCCTCGGCACCCTGGGCCCTGAACGCCCCGCTGAAGTGGGGTTGGAGCTGGGTCCACCAGCCGTAGTCCAGCATTGCCCACGCCTGTGGGCAGAGGGGGGCGCGGGTCTTCGGGAGATAGCCGCTGTCGACCAGGGACTGCTGGTACTTCTTCGGGTCGCTGCCCTCCAGGTAGCACAGGAAGTTGAAGGCCCGCTGCTGGGTAACGGGGTGGTCGCTCGACATGCCCTCCAGGGTCGGCGTGCCTTCCTTGCGTGCGATCTCGTCGAAGAGGATCGCGGCGGCCAGCGACGGGCCCGGCCCGACCTCGTTGACGGTATAGAAGGACGCGAAGCCGTCCGCCGCGTCCTCTTCGAGACCGAGGTTGGCCAGGAGGAGCTGGCGCTGCAGGGCATGGCCCATCTCGTGGCCGAAGATGAATTCGGTCGACAGCACGGTCAGGCCGTCGGTGTTGTACTCGGACGCGGGGAACGGGGCGGGCCGTTCGACGGTCTTCACGACGTCGGCGAGGGCCTTCTCGATCTCGGTCAGGAACGGTGGCGGGACGAAGATCGTCCTGCCGTCGGGCTGGGTGACGGCGTCGGTGACGCCGGGCGGCACGGCGGCGGTGACCTTCACGACCATGTCGTGCGGGAGGGTGAGTGATCTGTTCACCCAGTCGGCCGTACGCTCCAGCACGCGGGAGTTCCGGATCAGTGCCACGGCCTCCCGGTCCTCCGGTTTGACCGTTTGGGCCTCGTAGACGACGGTGACCCTGCCGGAGCGCGCCGCCTGGGGGCGGGGCCCTGCTCCAGGCCCCTGCGCGGCGTCGCGGGCCTCGCCGCTGCACCCGGTCGAGACGACCCCGGCGAGGAGCAGCACACCTGACAGGACGATGCGCGCCCTCTTCGAGCGACCGGCGGTGTTCGGCATCCTTGATCGGCTCCCGTCGCGTGTCCCCGCACTGATCCTCCGGCCGTCCGGAGGCGGGTGCCCGTCGAGCCGCCCGTACGGGGGACCGTTCGCTGTGTGGGCGACCTTCGGGAGGCCGCCTGGTTCGACCCGTTCGACAACCGCAGCATCAGGGATCCCCGACGAGGACGACCAGGTACGCGCCGTCGCAGTGAGCGACATCATTCCTGGATGGTGTCAGCAATCAGCCCAGGCAGATGTTCCATGGCCCGTTCGAGGATCTTCTCGATGGGCACCGCGTGTCGGCTGCCGTCCACGTTGATGTGGTTCGCCCACTGGGCGGGCTGGTATCGGGCGAGCATCGACAGCGCGTACAGCACTGCCCACCACGCCATCAGCGGGTGGAGTTCACGCGGCAGGTCCGCGACGGCGGGGAAGAAGTAGCGATGCCCGGCGTACTTCCGGGTCATGGCGGATAGGCGTCCAGGCGCTCCTCTCGGGTGCCTGTCTCCGCTGGCATCTTCCAGTGCATGGCCAGCCAGCCGGCGTCCGGGTGGTGCCGCTCGTAGTCCGGCAGGGCTGATTCATAGTCCTGGCGGCTTCGAGAACCAGCAGGTCACAGGGATGTGTCGAACCTTCACTACGAAAGTTCCGCACGCAACGAAGCTCCGATGATCAAGGGGACCTCCAAGTCGCCCGACCACCGGAGCCCCGATGTGCCGCCCGTCTGCCACCGTCTGTCTGGTCAAGCCGCCCTCGCGTGAACACCGTGAACTTCCCGGCGCGGCGGCCCGGCTGGCTGTGCTGCCCGATCCCCGTGACCGGCGGGGACGGCGTCATACCCTCGCCTCGGTGTTGTTGACTGCCGCCTGCGCCGTCCTGGCCGGTGCCCGTTCCTACCTGGCCATCGGGCAGTGGGCCCGCCACGCACGCCAGGACACCCTCTACCGCCTGGGATTTCACGCACGAGGGCCCCTCGGGGTACGCCGTCCGGCCTCGCCCTCGACCGTGCGCCGGGTGCTGGTTCTGGTGTGTCCTGGCGGGCTCGCCGACCTTCTCGGCCACGACCCGGCCGGGACGGAGTCGGTCGCGGTCGACGGCAAGACCGCCCGCGGCTCACGAACCGAAACCGCCCCGGCCGCCCACCTCCTGTCCGCTGTCACGGCCGCCGGCCGGACCGTCAGCCAGCTCCGGGTACCGGATAAAACCAACGAGATCACCGCGTTCACCGCCCTGCTGGCCCCCTTCGACCTGACCGGCGCCGTGGTGACCGCCGACGCCCTCCACACCCAACGCGAGCACGCGAAATGGCTGGTGGAGAGGAAGAACGCCCACTACCTGATGGTCGTCAAGGGCAACCAGCCGAAACTGCACGCGGCGCTCAAAGCCCTGCCGTGGAAGGAGGTTACCGCCCGCCGCTACGACCGCGAGGCCGGGCATGGCCGGCGCGAGACCCGCTCGGTGCGCACACTCACGGTCACCGGCCTCGGCCTGGACTTCCCGTACCTGGTCCAGGCCGTGAAGATCCACCGGCACCGCACCGATCTGAAGACCGGCAAGGTCACCCGGCAGACCGTCCACGCCATCACCGACATGACGTCGTCTGAGGCATCACCCCAGCTCATCGGCCGCATCGACTCCGAGAGGTCTCCTACGCGCCGTTCACCCGGCGACTCGACCTACTCGCACTGCCCCTGACCTGCACCGGGACATGATCAACCAGACTATGAATCAGCCCTGCCCCGGGTCCCGGTCCGGGGTGCTCACATGCGTTCCGTCCGCATCGTCGTATCGAAGCGGCCCTCCGATGAGGCAGATTCGGTCGATTCCCCGCAGCTGTCCCTTGGGTGCGAGATCGTCTATCCAGGGGCGGGGATCCCGCCCACGGTGCGGTGTGGAGGTGCTGGTGGAGAAGGACGAGATCTGGACGTCCGAGGAGTACGGGAAGTGGCACGAGGGCCGGGTCGGGACGCTCCTGGAAGACGGAAGCAGTCCCAAGCCGGTGTACTTCGACTCGAACTCCGGCGGCTTCGGTTGGGAGGTCCGCCACTGGTCCGTCTACGACGGCGGTGCCTACCCGCAGCGCCCCCAGACGCATGCCCTGCAGGGGGAGTGCTCGTGCGGCTGGCGGGCCAGCCCCGCATCCTGGACCGGACGACGGCCGGTAATCTGCCCTTCCGTGAGTACGGCTGGGAGACAGCCGGGGAGTGCCAGGACGATTGGGACCGGCACGTCACAGCTGTCAGAGCCACCACCGTCCCCCTGCCCGCCGAACTGGAGACCCTTCTCCGGGACGTCGCCGAGGCGGTCGAGCACTCGGCCAGGACGCACCGACCGCCGCCCTGAAAGCTGCCCGCTCCCTGGAACTCATCGCCGGACGCACCGCGCACGGTCCTGCCCACGACGCTCGTGGGCAGGACCCGGAGAAGGTGGCCGCGGCCTTGGGGCTGAACGTCGACGACTCCCGGACCCTCCTGGCCCGCTACGGCGGCTGGAGCCACTACGGCTGACCACCGCGCCCGCGGCGGGCGGTCAGCCGTAGGCGAGCACGGCCCGCCCCGGGCGGGCTGTGCTCGCCTACGGCGAAGCGCTGGAAGGCCCGAGCACCTCAGTCTTGGTCGAAGAAGGGTTACAGGGCGGGCTCGTAGACGACGGCGGTGGTGGGGCAGTCCTCGGCGAGCCCGAGGAGCGCCTGGCGCTCGTTCTCGTCGACGGCCAGATCCCAGCGCAGCTTCGTGCCGACCCACGTCGCGGCGTACGTGCAGTGGTAGGAGCCGTCCGACGGCATCCACTGCGCCGGATCCTTGTCGCTTTTGCTCCTGTTGGAGGCGGCGGAGGCGGCGATCAGGGTGCCGGGGGACGCCTGGTCGTTCGCGTACGCCTCACGGCGGGCCGCATCCCACGCGTAGCCGCCAGCCGGCGGGGAGCGTCACTCCAGTTGTGCCGTATTCCCGCTGACGGCCCTGTGGGGCGGGGGCGCCGGGTGCCGTGGCTCGTCACTCGGGGCCGTCCGTGTCAGGCGACCAGCTCGTACATGCTCCGGGCCGTCAGCCACAGGCCGGCGAGCAGGGAGAGCGTGACGATCAGCTGCTCCTGGTGCTGCTCCAGCCAGCTCCGCAGGGCGTTCAGCCGGGCGTCCGCGGCCGCGGGCGCCCAGAGCGCGTACATCTCCATGACGATCAGGCTGAGCGTGGCCAGCAGGCAGTAGCCTGTCAGTGCGAGCCAGTCGGTGGGGGTGGAGAGGTTCGCGTCGATGGCGGTCGCGGCGCCGGCGCCGACCAGTGCCCAGGGTTGCAACAGCCATGCCAGGCCGGCTGCGGTGGCCGGGGAGGCGTTGTCGATCCGGGCGGTCCAGCGCGGTGAGCCGTGCGGGCGGGGCGGTCGGCGGTGCCGGTGGGCGCCGTACAGCACCAGAGCCACGCCGATGGCGAGTTTCGCAGCGATCGCGGCGGTCGAGGGCGCGCTGTGACGGGCCGGGGGCTGTCCGCCGGTCAGCAGCACCACGCAGGCGATGACCGCGATCAGGTTGGCCAGCCACGACAACAGGAACGCCAGGCCCTGGCGGACGCCGCGCCGTGAGGAGAGAAGCAGGATGAAGGCGCTGTTGTGCAAAGGCCCCAAGGTGACGGCCGTACCGATCACCACCAGGTCAAGGACCATAGGATCAGCCGCTCCTGGGTGTCAGGACCGTCAGCCACGTGTGGATGGGCGGGACCGGTCAACAGAGTCGGGCGGCGCTGCGGTGCTGCATCCCGACTCTGCAGGTGGCGGCCCGGCTGGTCAAGCAGGCCACGCCCGCATCCTCGCCCGCGTCAATCCGGTCCTCAGACCTGCTTTCGACGGCCATGGGGCAAGGCCGCGCACGACACGGTCGGCGACCGGCTGACCGGCTGACCTCTCAGGCTCCCGGTCCGCTCGGCCTCTCGGTGGCGGCGGAGGCGGAGGCGGAGTCCTCGGTGTAGTAGCGCCGTAGGAGTTCCCGCTCGGCGTCCCGGTGCGGGAACATGAAGAAGATCAGCAGCGCACTCAGGGCGATCGCGGCCAGGCCGACCGTGTACGCCCAGTCGTCGCCGTGGAGGAACGACTGGCGTGCTGCCGCGATGATCTGGTCGGCGTACCGGGGGTGCTGCTGGGCGACCTGCCCGGCGGAGGCGAACGACTTCGTCAGCTCGCTCTGGACCTGGTCCGACACGTCCTTGCTCTCGGGGGAAGCGGCGATCGCCGCGCTGAAGGCCGAGGCATAGCCGGCGGTGAGGAGCACACCCATGATGGACTGCATGATGGCCCCGCCGAGGTCCCGTTGCAGGTCGGCGGTGCCTGAGGCCATGCCAGCCCGTCGCACGGGCACCGATCCGGTCAGCGAGTGGGATGCGGGCGTCCCGGCGAAGCCGGCGCCGATACCGATGAGCACGTAGGCGAAGCCGATCTGCCAGTAGCTGCTGTCCTCGCCCCAGAACAGCAGCATCCAGGCGAAGGCAAGGAAGAGGAATGCGTAACCGATCAGCAGGGTCGTGCGGGCGCCGCGTGTCTCGACCAGCTTCGCGGACCGTGGCGCCACGAGCACCATCATCACGACGAGGGGGAGGATGGCGGCGCCGGCTTCGACGGGGTTGTACTCGAGCACGTTCTGCAGGTACTGCTGACTGATGAATGCCGACCCCATCATGGAGCCGAACACGATGATTCCCGCGCAGGCGGCGACCCAGAATGTGCGCCGGCCGGCGATGTGGAGGTCGTACAACGGGTTGGGAGCCCGGCGCTGACGCCAGAAGAACGCCGCTCCGGCAGCCAGGGCGATCACCACGAGGCTGACGACCAGTGCCCCCTGGTCGGGGACGACGGCGAAATTGATCGCCAGCACCAGTCCCGCGACCAAGAGGACGGACAGGATGCCGCCGAGGTTGTCCACCGGTTCGGCCGACTCGTTGGCGTGCGCGGGGACGAACAGCAGGGCCATGGCCAGCGCGACCACGGCGAGGGGCAGGGTGACCAGGAACACCGACCCCCAGTAGAAGCGTTCGAGCAGCGCGCCCGAGATCACCGGACCGAGCATGGAGATACCGCCGCCCAGAGCTGACCACAGCGCGATCGACTTCGTCCGCCCCGGCCCCGTCCACAGGGCGGTGATCAGCGCCAGGGTGGTCGGGTAGGCCATGCCGGCCGAGAGCCCGCCGAGGACCCGGGCCACCACGAGGACGGTGTCGTTCGGCGCGTACGCGGCGAGCAGGCAGGCGGGGATGGACAGAGCGATGCCGAGGAGCAGCAGCAGCTTGCGCCCGTGACGGTCGCCGACCGCACCCAGATAGAGCACCGATGCGGCCAGGCCGAGGGAGTACCCCACGGCGATCAGGTTCAGCGCAGTCTGGGAGGAGTCGAAGGCCTTCCCGATCGCGGGCAGCGCCACGTTGGCCACCGACAGGTTCAAGTTGGCCACCGCGGCAACGATGATCAGGGACGCCAGAACGAGCGACGCCCGCGCCGGGGCCTCACGCGGAACGTCGATGCGAGGCGCGCCGCTTTTCGACATGGAACCTCCGGGGCGAAGTTGGGCTTCGCGAGAGTCTTGCCTGATCCGCCGTGCCGCACATCGCCCCATTGGGATGACACGCCCACCGTCGCTGACGCGGTCCGCCCGCCCCGCCGGTGCCCGCCGCGGTTTTCGGACCGCAGCGGGTTGTTGACCGGTATCGCGGCCGGTTCCTGTGTCAGCGGTCGAGCAGGCCAGAACGCGCCAACAGCGCCCATCGGCCGAGGACCGGAACGAGGGGACACCGGACGCCCGGTGACGGCCGGCGCATATCCCCTCAGCTCCCGGCCTCGGCCGTGACGCGGCGGGCCAGCTCAAAGCCCTCGTGCTGCGGCCCGCCCGGTGCGGCGGACCGCGACGACACCTCTCGGGTCCCTGCCCACGGCTTGGCCACCTCGTGGGTCCGCGGCGTTCCGCCCGGCGACGTCTTCGACGCCGATACGGCCCACCGCATCGGTCTGCTCCACCGGACCGCCCCGCTCGACCAGCTGGACGAGGTGATCGATTCCTGGACCAGGCCCCCGTCTGACGCTCGCCCGAAGCATTCGTCCTGACCAAACGGATGCCGGCCGGCTACGCGCGGGCGGACAGGACGGCGGACGTCTCCTGCTCGACTCCCATCTCCTGGCAGCCGCCCTCCACCAGCACCCAAGGGGTTGAGCTCCCGGGCTGATGCGACGTCCGGCCCGCCACGGGCTGCCGGGGCACGGGACGGCCGGGTGCCCGGCGCGTGTGGCGGCCACAGTCGGCGCAGCGACGTACCCGATCGATCACGGTCGGGTCGGGCACCTCGTGCCAGGGCTCAACGACCGGGTGCGGTCCTCGTGCTGGAGCGGACGACGAGCCGTGGTTCGACCGAGCGCGGCTCGGGGACGGCGCCGGGGGCGTCGATCTGGCGGAGCAGGTGGGTCACCGCGAGGGCTCCCATGTGCTGGAACGGCTGGGCGATGGTTGTGAGGGAGGGCGAGCAGTACTCGGCGAGCTCGATGTCGTCGAATCCGACGACCGAGATGTCGTCCGGTACGCGCCGGCCCACCTCGTGTAGGGCCCTGATCACCCCGAAGGCCATCTCGTCGCTCGCGACGAAGATGGCGGTGGCGTCCGGGATCCGCGCGAGCACCAGGCCGTTGCGGTAGCCGGAGGCGGGTGACCAGTCCCCTTCCAGTGGTGGCGGAACGGCACGGCCCGCGCTTTCGAGGGCGGATCGCCACCCGTCGCGGCGGTGGGCCGATTCCAGCCACTCCGCGGGGCCGGCGATGTGCCAGACCGTCTCGTGTCCGAGGTCCAGCAGGTGCTGGGTGGCGATGCGGGCGGCCTGGACCTGGTCGAGGGCGAGGACCTCGGTCGCGTCGGTGCGCGAGCCGTCGATGGTGACGGTAGGAGTGGTGCGGGTCAGCTGCTCGATCCTGCTGCTGGTGTGGATGAGGGGCACCGAGAGGATGATCCCTTCGACGTCCTGGTCGGCGAGTCGGGAGAGTGCGTTCTCGATGGCGGAGGTGTCCAGCGAGGCGGTGGTGGCGGCGCTGACGGCGTAGCCGGCCTCGTGGGCGGCCTTCTCGATGCCGGACGTGACAGCGGCCCTGGAGTAGAAGCTCGTCTGGAGGGTGACGACGCCGATGGTCCGGCTCCGGCCCGACGAGAGCATCCGGGCGGCGTTGTTGCGGCGGTAGCCGAGCTGGTCGACCGCCGCCAGGACCTTGGCGCGCGTCTTCTCCTGCACGTTGGGGTGCCCGGCGAGCGCGCGCGAGACGGTCTGGGCGGACACGCCGGCGACCCGGGCGACGTCCAGCATGCCCGGGGGGCGCGCTCCGCCGTTGGTGTCACCGCTCTTCGCCATGGGGTCCTTTTCTCCTGTCCGACCTGGTCAATGATATCGCTCACATGACGGCCCACGTGCCCTTTCCCCTGGCCGGATGCCGCCTCCTGCCCACTATTGGCATCGATAACATTCTCTGCCATAGTTTCGGCAATCAGCACGCCGGACGGACGACTCCGCCGGTGTACGCCGCCGGACACGTGGCTCCCGTGCAGGACGACTCCGTTGCCTGCCGCGGCACTCAGGAGGAGCTGTGAAGCGTAGATTCATCCACCTCGCGGGAGCGGCGGGGGCTCCCGGCCTCGTCCCTGCGGCCCGCGGGTGCGCGGGTCCGGGCTCGCGTGCGGGCTCGACCTCCGGATCGGCCCGAGAAAAGGCATCGATAACATTCCGGGGAGGGCCGCCGGGCCACGAGGACTCACTGGGCCTCGCGCCGCGGCGCCTGCGGCGCGCGGGCACGACCGCCGGAGCCGTCAAGTGACCCCTCCCGCCCTCACTGCCGAGTCCGTCCGCACCGCCCGCCGCGCCCCCGTCGCCGACGCGCTGGTCACGCAGCCCGTACTGAGCTGGGCCGACGACGGCACCTTCCTGCGCCACAGGCGGCCCCACCGGATCCTGTCCGGCTCCCTGCACTACTTCCGCGTCCACCCGGAGCAGTGGGCCGACCGCCTCCAGCGCGTCGCCGCGCTCGGCCTGAACACCGTGGACACCTACGTGCCGTGGAACTTCCACGAGCGCAGACGCGGTGACATCCGCTTCGACGGCTGGCGTGACCTGCCCCGGTTCCTGCGGCTAGCGGAGGAAGCCGGCCTGGACGTCATCGTCCGCCCCGGCCCGTACATCTGCGCCGAATGGGACAACGGCGGCCTGCCCGCCTGGCTGACCGGACGCCCCGGCATGCGGCCCAGGAGCAGCCACCGCGAGTTCCTCGACGAGGTCGGACTCTGGTTCGACGTACTGATCCCGCTCGTCGCCGCCCACCAGGCGGCGCAGGACGGCCCGGTCGTGGCCGTGCAGATCGAGAACGAGTACGGCAGCTACGGCGACGACCACACCTACATGCGCTGGCTGCGCGACGCCCTGGTGGCACGCGGCGTCCGCGAGCTGCTGTTCACGGCGGACGGGCCCACACCACTGATGCTCGACGGCGGCACCCTTCCCGGCGAACTGGCGGCAGCCACGTTCGGCTCACGCCCCGACCAGGCCGCCGGGCTGCTGCGCTCACGGCGCGCCGGCGAGCCCTTCCTCTGCGCCGAGTTCTGGAACGGCTGGTTCGACCACTGGGGCGAGCCCCACCACGTCCGTTCCCCGTCGAGCGCCGCCGACGACGTCGACGGCGTCCTGGCCCTAGGCGGGTCGCTGAGCCTGTACATGGCGCACGGCGGCACCAACTTCGGGCTGTGGGCCGGCGCGAACCACGACGGCACGGCCCTCCAGCCGACCATCACCAGCTACGACTCCGACGCCCCCGTGGCCGAGCACGGCGCGCTCACCCCCAAGTTCCACGCGCTGCGCGACAAGCTCGCCCCCCACAGCACCCGCCCCGTCCCCGAGCCGCCGGACGACCCGCTCCTGCTGGAGCCCGCCACCCTCTGCGTGCACCGCGGGTCCGCGCTGCTGGACGCGTTGAGGTCGGTGTCGACCCCCGTGCACGCCGCCAACCCGCTCAGTTTCGAGGAACTCGGACAAGCCTCCGGCCTCGTGCTCTACACCGCGCACCCGGTCGTACCGCCCGGCACCCACGAGGTGACGGTCACCGGCCTCCACGACCGCGCACAGGTCTTCGTCGACGGCACCCTCGTCACCGTCCTGGACCGGCCGACGGTGTCCTTCGGCGTCACCGGCACGGGCGCGGCGATCCGGCTCGAACTGCTGGTGGAGAACCAGGGGCGCATCAACTACGGCCCGCTGCTCGGACAGGGCAAGGGCATCCTGGGCGGGGTCCGCGTGGAGCGGCGGCTCGTCCACGGATGGTCCATGCACCCCCTTCCGCTCGACGAATGGACCGCCGAGGACCTCACGCGCGCCAGCACGGCCGCCGAGCCCTCTGACGGCCGCGGCATCGCCACCGCGCGCCTGCGGGTCGAGGAGCCCGCCGACACCTTCCTGCGCCTGCCCGGCTTCGGCAAGGGCTTCGTCTGGGTCAACGACACCCTGCTCGGCCGCTACTGGGACGTGGGCCCGCAGACGACCCTCTACGTTCCCCGTCCGCTGCTGCGCACAGGGGACAACGTCCTGACGGTCCTCGAACTCGACCACTTCGGCCACCGCGTCGACCTCGTGGCCGCGCCCGACCTCGGGCCCTGCGAGGAGTACGTCGAGACGTTCGACTGACGCGCCGGACTCAGGCCGTGTCACAGCGGTCCCGAGCACGAACCGACGTCCCGCAGGACGACGGACCATCAAAGGAGCCGGCCCCCACGGCTCCGCCGATCAAGGAGTACCCGTGATCGCTCCTCGAAGCAGACTGGCCGGCGCACTCGCCGCCGCCGCGCTGGTCCTCTCCGGCGGCACCACGCTGCTGATGCCCACGGCATCCGCGGCGCCGGCCGCCCCCGCCCCCGCCTACACCGTCACGGTCGGCGCCAAGGGCTCCTGGACGCACCCCGACGACACCCCCGCCGGCACGTACGTCGACAAGGACGGCACGTTCTACTTCCAGCAGGCCCACGCGCTCTACGGCGCCGACGACCCCCGCAAGTGGACGTTCTTCACGGGGACCAACCTGGACACCGCCACCCGGTCCGGTGCCATCAGCGACGCGGTCAACCCGGCCAACTCCAACGACCGCAACAATGACACCACTTGGCGCTGCGACAACAGCCCGACCGGTCTCGAATCGACACCCGCTCCGGCGGGCTCGGGCTACGCACACCGGAACTACTGCGACCTCGCCGGCGTCTGGGTCGACCCGGACACCGGCGACTGGTACGGACTCGTGCACAACGAGTTCACCCCGCAGCCGTTCGCCGACGGCTTGCACTACGACGGCATCGACTACGCCGTCTCCAAGGACCAGGGCCGCACGTGGACCATCAAGGACCACGTCATCACCTCGCCCTACAGCACCGAGCGCGGCGACAACGCCGCCTTCCCGCAGCAGACCTTCCACTACGGCACCGGTGACCAGCGGCTGTTCGTCGACACCGGATCCGGCTACTTCTACGCCTTCTACGGCTCCCGGATCGTGAACAAGGGCGGTGGCTGGGCCGCGTTCTACGGGCATGTGGCCCGCGCTCCGATCTCGGCGAAGCTGGCGCCGGGCTCCTGGCAGAAGTGGTACGACGGAGCCTGGTCCGAGCCCGGCCTCGGCGGCCGCGAGAGCAACATGGTTCCCGTCGGCTCCGGCAGCGCGACCGGATACACCCCGCCGTCCAAGGAGTACGCCCCGGCCAACAGCGGCTCGGTGAGCCAGCAGGTCGCCGCCGGCCTGATGCCCCCGACGTCCCCGCTGTTCGTCATGGACATCACCTACAACGCCCACCTCGGCCTGTACATCGGCCAGCCCCAGGCGGTCGACCAGAGCGGCAACGCTTCCCAGGAGATCTACGCCACCGCCGACCTGACCACCCAGAAGTGGTTCCGTCTCGGCGATACGGGCAGCTACAAGAACGCCTCCTGGTACCGCTGGTTCCTCGACAGCGGCAACAAGACCAGCTCGACGATCGTCGGCAAGAACTTCCGCTCGTACTGCTCCTTCGGTTGCTCGGGCGGAGCGAGCAGCGAGTACGTCAACCTCGCGATCGACACGACCGCGCCCGCCGCGCCGGTCGACACCTCCAAGGCCTACCGCATCAGCAGCGCCGGCGGCCGGGTCCTGGCCCAGGTCTCCGGCAGCCCGGCCACCACCTCGCGCGCCGCCGCCACCGGCTCCAGCCTCGAGTCGTGGACCTTCGCCTCGAACGGCGACGGCTCCTACCGCATCGCCAACTCCGGCACCGGTCAGCTCCTCGGAGTGGGCACCACCTCCATGGCCACCCGCGCCTGGGGCACCAAGCCCACCGCCACCGCGGCCGGAACCGGCGGGCCCACCGTCGGCCAGCAGTGGTTCGTCATCCGCGGCACCTCACCCGCCAACGGCACCCCGACCGGCACGTACAAGATCGTCAACCGGTACAGCGGCCTCGTCATCGGTCTCTCTGCGGACTCCGCCCGCCCGTCCGAGACCACGCCCGTCCGCAGCTGGACCAACACCACCGGCAACACGGTCGGCGGCACCCGCACGGCTGCCGAGCAGACCCTGACACTGGCCCCGATCGCCCCGGCACCCGAGACGGTGACGGTCGCCAACCCGGGCAACCAGACCGGCACCCTGAGCAAGGCCGTCTCCCTCCAGCTCGCGGCGACCGACTCCGCCGGCAAGCCCGTGACCTTCTCGGCGACGGGCCTGCCCGCCGGACTGAGCATCAGCTCCAGCGGCCTGATCACCGGCACCCCCACCGCCGCCGGCACCTCGGCCGTGACGGTCACCGCGGCCTCCTCCTCCGCCACCGGCACGGCCACGTTCACGTGGGCGGTCACGGCCTTCCTCGACGGAGTCCACACCCTCACCGCCGGGGGTAAGGCACTCGACAACCCCGGCCACAGCACCACCCCCGGCACCCAGCTCATCACCTGGGCTCCCAACGGCGGCGCCAACCAGCGCTGGGCCTTCACCCAACAGCCCGACGGCACGTACCAGTTGAAGAACAGCGAGTCCGGCCTGTGCGCCGACGTCGAGGGAGGCTCCACCAGCCGCGGCGCGAAGATCATCCAGTGGACCTGCGGCAACGGCGCCAACCAGCGCTGGACCATCACGCGCCAGGCCAACGGCACCCACACGGTCGCCTCCGCGGCGAGCGGACTGCTCCTCACCACCGCGTCCTCCACCGATGGCGCACCGATCACCCAGCAGCCTGACACCGGCGCCGCGCTCCAGAGGTGGACCGTCGGCTGAGTCCACGGCGGGCCTCTTCGGTACCGGCTCCGGATCGGGTTAACCAACGGACCGCGAGGCCGCAGTGTCCGGCCGCAGCCACGGAGTGACGTCGGCAGCCAGGACCAGACGGCCGTCCGCGGCTTGCGGCAATGGCAGCCCGGCCGGAGACCGCCGTAACCGGGACACCGCCAGACGGCCTCGGTTGAGAGCACCGTAGGGGGCCCCGTGACCACGGCGGTGTTCGGGAGTGCGGACCCGTCCGACTGGCCGGCCGGCGCAGCGCCTCGCCATCCCGTGGGGGTGGCGGGACGTTTGAGTGTGCGCTGGTTGTTTTGAGGGGTGTGGCCTTGGTCGGCGGGGCGGGGTGTCACATGAGGTTGAAGAGGCGGTGTCCTTGTCGGTAGTCGAAGAGCATGCCGACGATGACGAGGAGGGAGGTGCCGACGATGACGTTCACGACGGGGTCGGGGAGGTCGAGTTTGCTGGCGGTGACTGCGACGAGGACAAAGACGATGGTGGCGATGAGGAGGCGCAGCCAGTCCCAGGAGCGGGTGGGTTCGAGTCCGTTGGTGTGAGTGGGCGGGAGGAGGGCGCCGATGTGTTCGGCGGCGGCGTTGTCGGCGACGGTCATCAGGAGTTGGGCGAGGTCGGCGAGGGCCTGGTGGGGGTCAGCTTCGTCGAGCTGGGCTTCTTGTTGGCGGATCGCGGTGATGACGAGTGCCGCGTGGCGGCGGAGACGCTTCCTGCGGTGGGACAGGAGGGGGACGGAGCCGGAGCGGTGGGCTTGACGCCGTACGGCTCGTTCGACGCCGCGGCACGCGCGGCCGACTTTATGGAAGGCGTCGGCGCGCAGCCAGAAGTCGGTTTGATGGGCGTTCGCGCACAGGGCGACGGTTCGTGTGCAGGCCAGTGTGACGGACAGTCGGCTGCCGGGTGAGGCGGCGAGGCGGACCACGATGGTTGTGCCGAGCACGAGGAGCAGCGACAGGACGGGTATCTCCCAGTTGCCGCGGAGGGACGCGATTCCGTCTCGGAGCCCGAAGGCTAAGTAGAGCGTGGACAGGCCGACGCAGATGAACCTGATGAGCTCCATGGCGCCGAGGGCGGACGACATCCTGGCTATGCGGCTGTAGGCGAGACGAATCTGGGGGGTGAGGGTGCTTTGGCGCAGGTTCAGCCGGACCAGGGCGTCGGCTAGGTCGGCTGTCTCGCCGTCTTCGATGAAGCTTGGAGTCATGAGGGGGATGGGCACTCGGTCCTCCTTCGTGCTGCGGGCCGGGTGGTTGTGTCGCCGTGATGGGGAGAGCGTAGGGGCAGGGCGTGGGGGTTGTGACCGGTTCGGAAATCCGATCCGGCGGGGCTTCGACTCGGTCGTCGGAGTACCGCGGGGTGCTTTGGGCGGGATCGGCCGGGAGTACGAGAACGCCCCGTCATCCGTTGGGATGGCGAGGCGTCTGCGTCTGCGAGGCCGGTGCGGGCGGAAGGGGTCAGGATGCGAACCGCATGGCAGTCCAGCCGATCGTGCTGCGGGCTTCGTCGCCGCAGTCCCGGCGATGCTAAGAGCTCGTAACAGGATCTTGTTGAGATGCCTTGGTTGGGCGTAACCAGTGTGACGATTCGGCCGTTCGTGAGTGCGTGAGCACTCGGCCGTGGATCGTGGACGACGACTTGTGGGCACTGATCGAGCCTCTGCTGCCGCCCTGGCCGACGAGGTCGCCAGGGCCGCGGCCGGTGGCAGACCGGTTGTGTCTGCAAGGCATCCTGTACGTCCTCTACAACGACATCGCCTGGCAATTCCTACCCCCTGAGCTGGGGTTCGGCTCGGGACAGACCTGCTGGCGGCGCCTGGGGCCGGTGGCAGCAGACCGGGGTCTTCGACCAGCTGCACCGGATCCTGCTCGCCGAGCTGAACGCGGCCGGCCGCCTCGACTGGTCCAGGGCTTGCGTGGACGGCTCCCACATCCGGGCGAAAAAGTGCCCCTATGCTTTTCGTCAAGCCGCAGAGGCGGTCGGTGGTTGGTAGAAGGTGCCGTCGCGGAGCATCGCGAAGAGCACGTCGATGCGTCGTCGGGCGAGAGCGACCAGGGCCGCAACGTGGTGTTTCCCTTCGCGGCGTTTCTTGTCGTAGTAAGCGCGTGACTCCGGCTGGGCCAGAGACGCGAATGCGGCCAGGTAGAAGGCCCGTTTGAGCTGCTTGTTGCCGCGCCGTGAGGGGTGCTCGCCGCGGATGGACGACCCTGAACTTCTGGTCACCGGCGCGAGTCCGGCGTAGGCGGCCAGGTGCCCGGCGGTGGGAAAGGCGGTGCCGTCGCCGACGTCGATGAGGATGCGGGCTGCGGTCCTGACCCCGATACCGGGCATGGAGGTCAGGACCTGGGAAAGAGGGTGAGCGTCCAGAAGTTGCTCGATCCTGGCTGCCAGCAGCTTGCGCTGGTGCAGAACCGAGCTCAGCGAGGAGGCCAGGCTGGGGACGACCAGCGCGGCGGCGTCCGTGCCGGGCACAACCACAGTCTGCTCGTCGAGCGCTGTGAAGATGTCCTCGACCAGGCGCTCTGCCATACGGGGTGCTTTGGACCGCAGCAGTGTGACCAGTCGACGGCGGCCGGCCTTTCGGAGCTGGGCGGGAGAGCCGAAGCGTTCGAGCATGGCCAGGACGGCAGGATGGTCGAGCCGCGGGCCCAAGACCTTCTCCAGCGAGGGGTGGATCTGTGTGAGCAGGCCGCGGAGCCGATTCTTGGTCCGGGTCGACTCGGTGGCGAGATCGTCGTCGAAGCCCGCGATCATTTCCAGTTCAGCGACAGTCTCGTCTGCGCCCTCGACGGCCCGAAGGGTGTGCGGCATGGTGCGGGCAGCGTCGGCAATGACGAACGCGTCGCGGGCGTCGGTCTTCGCCTCTCCTGGGTAGAGGTCCGCGATGCGGCGCATCGTCAGGCCAGGCAGGTATGCGACGCGACAGCCCAGCGCGCGGGCCACTGCCAGCGGCAGCGCGCCTATGGAGGCGGGCTGGTCGACGACCACCAGCACGGTCCCGTGCTTGGCCTGCAGCTTCGCGAACACCTCGCGCAGTTTCGGCTCGGTGTTCGGCAGGCGCTTGTCCAGGACCGTTTTGCCCGCGGGGGTGAGCGCGGTGGCGTGGTGTTCGCCTTTGCCCACGTCCAGGCCGAGGTAGACGTCGATGCCGTCGTTGGTCACGTCCCAGCTCCAGTGCTCGAACTTTTCCCCGGCCCCAACTGCGGCATCAGCGTGCCGGCATCCACGTTACGAAGAGACTGCCTCACCCAGGTTCGGGATCAGCGCTCGTGCCCCTAATCAGCGGTCTGCCAATGCCTTCGCGCCCGGTGACACCACTTTTTCGATCATGATCGACAAGGGGGAGCAGTCATGCCGGGCCCGAAGGCCGGGAGCCCCGTTGCAGGGCCACGAAGACGGTAACGGGGGCGCCGACACCGGTCCGTCGCCGGTCGACCGGCGGAAGACGGGCAGCAAACACCATCTGATCTGCGACGGACGCGGCACCCCGCTCAAAGTCATCACGACCGCGGCGAACGTCAACGATGTCACGCAGACCCTCGCCCTGGTCGACGGCATCCCACCAGTGGCAGGTCGTCCCGGCCGGCCCCGCCGACGTCCCGAGGCTCTGCTCGGGGACAAGGGCTACGACTCCAACCCCAACCGCGATGAACTGCGCAAACGCCGGATCCTGCCCGTCATCTCCCGCAAAGGAGCCCCGAACATCAAGGACATGGGCAAGCTCCGCTACGTCGTGGAGCAGACCTTCGCCCTGCTCCACCAGTTCAAGCGACTCGCCGTCCGATGGGAACGCCGCACCGAGCTCCACGACGCGTTCGTCTCCCTCGCCTGCAGCCTCATCTGCTGGCGACGCCTCAACAAGCCCGACTCATGATCGTGTTACGAGCTCTTACATTCGGATGAGGAAATGGGAGCCCGTCGTCCAATTTTGTGGCGGCGGGCTGTCACTCCCGGTTTATGGCAGGGCTGAATTCATCGTGCCCAGAAGGCGATATGGAGCCGCATGGCGTCCACGATGTCCGGCCTGGATGCGATCAACAGTTCGGCGGTCGGGAGCAGGTCGCACGACGCTGTCCAGCGGGCTGAGTTGCCGGGTTCGCTGGTGCCGAAAAGTCGCGCCGTCGAACAGATGACTGCTTGCATCCGGCCAGGGCTGGCCTGCGTCCGCGAGGGGTCTGGCCGTGGATCTGGGCGTGCCGTACCGTCCACGGCGTGGCGAGGACATTGCGGTTGGCGGTCGCGCAGAGCACGGTGCCGGAGGACCCCGCTGAGCGAGGAGCGTTGCGGGCGGCCGGGGAGGAGATCCGGGCTCTGATGGTCGAGGCCGCCGGGGCGGGTGCGCGGCTGGTGCAGTTCCCCGAGGGGGCGATCGTCTATCCGAGCAAGCACGTGATGGCGGCCGGAGCTGATGGAGAGCTGGTCCCGGCCGACTGGAGCCGTGCTGCGTGGGATGTCCTGCGAGAGGAAGCGGAGTCGGTCGCCGCGCTGGCCGGGCAGCTCGGCTTGTGGACGGCTTTCGGGGCGATTCACCCGCTGACGCCGCCGCACCGGCCGCACAACAGCCTCTACATCGGGCGCCACCCATTCTTGATGAATGCCGTTGAAGTAAAGATCATCCGGTGGAAGAGGATCTCACGTCGATCTCTGATGCTGCTGTTCTGTGGCCCGCCCACCGCCCTGCGCATATCGCTTCATAGCCGTACGGCAGGGATCAGGAATCGGCAGGACTCCTCGAGGTGTGTGCAAGTTTAGTTCAACCCTGGTAGTAATTTCCGTGCCGGATATGCGGTGTACGACTGGTCGCTCGTGCGTTCTGATTGCGGGGATGGAGTATAAGCTTTGCCGGTTTACGCGATTTCTGTGGTGGTTCGCTTAGGCCGCTGAGACCCTCCAGGTATTTCTCGATCAGTCCGAGCGCGTCGTCTACTTCGGTTCGGTCCGGTTCCTCGGCGCCGAGTCGCAGGAGGCAACTTCTGACATCCTCACCCAGGCCGCGGGCCTCTTTGGAACGTCCCTGGCCGGCCGTGGCCTCGACCAGCGATACCCGTGCCTGGATCATGTCGAACTTGCTTTGCCATGTGTGTTTATCGATGGCCTCGTAGAGCTTGAGCGAGTCCTTCGCTGCCGCCTCGGCCGGTTTGAAAGCCCGGCTGGGCCGTGCCGGGTGGAAGCGCTTGTCGATGTTTCCCCGGGTCGCCAAGTTCTCGGCTTTCAGTCGACGGGCTGAAGCTTCATCAATGTTTCCCTGGGTCACCAAAATTTCGGCTCTCAGCCGGTGGGCTGAAGCCTCGGATAGACGGTTCGCCAGTCTGTCGTCAGGCCGCATACTCTTGTACAGCGTCAGCGCTTGATCGATTCTATCCCGAGCGTCGTCGAGATCCGCCTCGAGATCCGCCATAGCCTGTTCGCTAGGCATCAGGCTCTCGGGAGTGGATACCTGCGGCAGTTGATGACGTGCCCGCCCTAGATGCCCAGCCGCCAAGTGCCTCAGCGCGTTTGCGTGATGGGGGCGGACAGCTTCGCGATATTGCTGTTCCAGTGTCTTGTAATGTGTGTCCACGGCCTCTTTGTGTAGTTCAATGCTGTCGTTCCACTCCTCTTTAGCTTCATGTTGGGATCCGCAGATGGACAGGGCCAGGGCGTAGTGGCGCCGCCAATGGCCGGGGTTCCGGCCAAATAGATCCCTGTACTTTGCACAGGCATCCTTCGCTGTGGTCAAAGCTTCGTCCTTGACGCCGCTCTTGCCTAGTTGCCAGGCCAAGCCCCGCAGGGCGAACGCTTGTTTTCCCTTAATATCGTCTTCTTCGACTTCGGTAGCTCTTGGCAGTTGTTGGGTCAGCTTGCATGCGCGTATTGCCGCTTGGAGGGCTTCCCGATGCCGGCCGATGTCGTTGGCGGCCGTCGCGTGCGTGCACAAAGCCTTGGCAAGACGGAACGAGTCCACTTGTGGCGGGCTCTGCTGGTGCAGCTCGTCGAACAGTCTCACGGCCTCCCGAGCGTGGTCGTGAGCCTCCTCGAACCGGCCGACGTCGTCGAGGCGGTCGGCAAGATCGCTGTGTGCCTCGGCCAGCCCGAGTTTGTGTTCTGGCGATGGTGCTTGCTGCGCCAGTGCATGGTGGGTGTACACAGCCTCGTAGGCGACGTCGCATGCGCGGTTCCGGAGACCGGAGTTTGCCAGGTACAGGGACCACCGCTGAAGAGCAGTGGCAAGTCCCGCTCTGTTTTCTTCGGTGTGCGGCGAGTCGCTGCGTTGGTAATAGGCAACTGCATGATCCGCTATGGTCGTGGCCAGTTCTAGGAGGACATCCGGACAGGACTCGTCGAGCTCGGTGAGTACCTCCGCAGCGACGGCCTGGGCCGCCCCTTTCTGCAAGGTCGTGTTGAGCGCTACAGCCAGTGAGGCGCCGATGGCTTGGGCGGTTCCGTCCTCATCGTTCATGGCGACCTTCTTCACCAACCGAAGCAAAGCGGTGGCGTGTGCACGGAGTGCATGCTCGAGAACGCCACGGGCGTCCTTCTGAGCCTGTGAACTCGTCCCCGCGATATCGCCGCACGTATCGTGGTTCTCCGTCTCGTTTCCCGCGGTGAGCTGCAGCAGCTGCAACACGTTGAGCACCTGGTGTGACTGGTCAACTGGGCGGTCCGGGATTCCCGGTCCGGTCCCTTCGACATCGAGCAGCTGCGAAACCAACTCGGGGAATGTTGCGAGCACCCTGGCCCCGAGGCGCTCAGCCAGGCGCAGTGGCTGGAGCGGACGCAGGTAGCCCTCGCCAGTGAACTGTGTGTGCTGCCACCGGGCGAATGCGCGTCGGCGCCACTCCGGCTCATCGGCGAGGTCGGGGACGAGCCGCAGCCGGCGGGACGCATCTGTTTCACCGCTCCCGTCTGTCGGACCGGTGGCCACGGCCATGCCCGCAATGGCGATGACACGTTCGAGAAGCACGGCGTCGTCGGGCAGACCGGAAGATCTTGCCGATTCCTGCCACCTCTGCCGCTCCACATCGATGGCATAGTCGAGCAGAGCATCTACCCGAGAGCGCAATGCCGGAGCGGTGGCGATAGCTGGGCCCTTGTCGAGTCTGGCGCGAGCATCGACCAGCGCCTGGATCAAGATCAGAAGATAGCTGTCGAAATCGCGGCTACTGAAGTCCAGCAGAGGACAGGCGCCCGTTGTGTCGGTGGGCCCTTCCTTGCTGGTGGGCGCGGCCTTCTTCTCCGTCTCCGTCGTGTCTTCCTGTGCCTTCTGCTGATACCAAAGGTCCTTCTGCTGGTACCAGAGTCGGAAGGCCTCAACGGCAGCGTCGTAGACTTCCTTTCGACCGATGTGGGCTGGTGGGGTAAGCGGCGGGGGATCACCGCTGTCCATACGAGACTCGTGCCGACGCCGGAGGGCTTGCCACCAGGGTCCCCCGCTGTGTCCCACGACGAGGATCCGCAGCCTATGTGGGCGCTCGGCTTGCCTATCGACTTCGGTAAGGAGAGCCTCCAACTGGCCGACATGCGCGTCGGCGTCGTCGACAACCAGCAGACGGTTCTCGTCCAAAGCGCACACCTGAGCGAAGTCAACGCTCAGAGGGTCGATGATGCCGACGACCCAGCCTTCAGCGCCCATGAGGCGGCACACCTCGCGAGCGAGGCGGGACTTGCCAACGGCGCCACCTCCCGAGAGCAGCCGCATGCGGATCTTCCCTGACGTTCGGCACCAGTCGGTCAACTGGTCGCGTTCACGTTTACGTTCGTCACCACAGAACGGCACGACGTTGTATCGGGCCTGTAGGAGATCGGCCTCCGACCACTGGTCCGGGGGAGGTAGAGGACTGTAGGGCGGCTTGAGCACTCCGTGTCCCGCCCATACCGGATCGGTCAGAGAGTCGTCGATTCTCCGGGTCTGGTGTCGGCGCAAGCATGCCTTCGCCTCCTCATGACCGCGCTCGCCGAAGATCCGCTCCACCGGAACGGCCTGGAGTCGCCCCTCGACCGTCGGGCGATCCTCCACGATCACGCCGAGCAAGTGGTCACCGCTGAACAGAGCCGCACCGGACATGCCGCCCCACAGTGACGCGGCCACACTTCTTACCGGAGTCCCAGTGCTGATCTGGAAGTGCAAGCGCTCCGTTGGCGCTTCGGCGTCCTGAGCAGTCCGGCTGCCGGTAAGGGGGAGTACGAATCCCCGGGCATCTTCGACGTTCATGTACTGCTGGGTGTCCACTTGGGACGTAGGAAAGCCGAGGGCCTGCGCCGGAACTTGGTCCTCGCCTACGAGTCGGCCCAACCGGACCTCGCCTCGCCCCTTGCCGCCCAGAGCCAGAGGATCAGAGGTGGGCCCTTCATGGGTCAGGAGGGCAAAGTCGAGAGCATTCGGGCCGCTCTTCACCGCTACCTTGAAGGCGGAACTCGCGGCCAGGTCGTATCGCCCGTGCTCGTCACGACTGAACCTGAGCACCTCTACCTCGGACCCTTCAGACTCCACGCAGTGCCCAGCGGTCAGAACCAAGTTGGGCGCAAGTAGGTAGCCCGATCCGCGGGTCTTATCCAGCAAAATCGATACCAGGCGCTCTGCATCCGCACCGATCATTTTGCGCGTTCACCTGTGACGAGGGTTCCGGGAGGAACATCGAGATTGAGCTTGATCCGCTGCGTGGTTGCCTTGCTTCGATCCATGCCGGCGGTGGCTTCGATGACCCAAAACCTGACGCCCCCTTTGCCTCCGCCCTCCACCGTCACCTGGACCGTGGCCTCAAGCTCCACCCCAGACACGCCAAAGCGCAGCTGCTTCTCTGAGCTTTCCTGCTGGGCGGTCTCTAGTTCCGTACGGAGCGCCGAGATCATCTGGTGGAGCTGCAGTCCGTTCCGCTGCTCCATGTCACGTTCGCGCGTCATCGCGTATCTCCTCATGCAATGGCGGTCCTAGCACTGTCCGACTGCGCTCTCACCGATAGAACGGGCGTGTAAGGCCACTTGGCAATGGGCGCACGGGGCCGTGCGGGATCTCGTCATGAGCTAGATCTGGCAACCGGAGACTGGGCTGCCGCGGCCATGCACGGTCCAACTGGAGACGCACCCGGCGCCTCACGAATGACCGGGACCTGCGGAAATGTCCTATTTCCCAGTCTTCACTCTTTACTGGGCACTGCAACTCGATCACGAGCCGTGTCGATGCACTCGGTGGCGGCCCAATTGCGCTGTGGGCGGTACATCGACGCTGCACGTGCCGGAAGCGCCATCCTCCCTCATGAAAGTGGATATTCGGGTGACGCGTGTGGGGGGGGTGAAGTAGCCAAGCAGTAATTCACCCAACTGGGCACTCGCTAATTCCAGCACGGGTGTCAGTTACTGACCTTGAAGTCGTCTTGTCGTAGGGGCTGACGGTTGGTGATCGTTGCGGTATGCCGGGTGTATGAGGTATCCGCAGGGTGGGGGTCTGACCGCGGAGAGGCAAGCCTTCCGTGAGCGGGTCCGGATGGAAGCGGTCGGGATGTTCGCCGAGGGGCGGGGCAGTACGGAGATCGCGAAGGAGTTACGGGTCAGCGTCCGGTCGGTTCAGCGGTGGCGGCGGTCCTGGCTCGAGGCCGGCCAGGACGGGGTCCGTTCTCAAGGCCCGGCGTCGCGTCCGAAGCTGAGCGAGGTGCTGTTCGCCGTGCTCGAGAAGGAGTTGGCCAAGGGCCCGGTGGCTCACGGCTGGCCGGATCAGCGGTGGACGCTGGCCCGGATCAAGACCCTGATCGGGCGGCGGTTCCACAAGTCCATGACGCTGTCGGGGATCTCGCAGATGCTGCGGAGGCACGGCTGGAGCCATCAGGTTCCGGCCCGTCGTGCCGTCGAGCGGGACGAGGCAGCCGTGGCCGGCTGGGTGAAGGAGGTGTGGCCGCGCCTGGAACCACCGCGGCGGCGCTCGGGGCCTGGATCGTCTTCGAGGACGAAGCCGGCTTCTCGATGACGCCGCCGACCTCCCGAACCTGGGCCCGACGCGGAACCACCCCCGTGATCCGGGTCCGCGGCCGCTCTCAGCGCCGTTTCTCCATCGCGGCCCTGTGCTGCTACAAATCCGGCGAACGCTCCCGCCTGATCTACCGGCCCAAACGGCATACCGATCACAAGAGCGGCGGCCGCAAGAGCTTCGCCTGGACCGAGTACCGCGACCTCCTCATCGCCGCCCACCAGCAGCTCGGCGGCCCGATCGTCCTTGTATGGGACAACTTGAACGTCCACAAAGACCGCCGCATGCGGGCCTTCATCGACGCACAGGACTGGCTCACCGCCCACCACCTGCCGTCTTACGCACCCGACCTCAACCCTGTCGAGGGCATCTGGTCGGTCCTCCGCCGGACCAGCCAGGCCAACACCGCCTTCACCGATCCTGACGACCTCATCCGTCGGCTACGACACGGCCTCCGTCAGATCCAGTACCGCAGCGACATCATCGACGGATGCCTCACGGCGACCGGCCTCACACTCACGACACCACGCCTACAACCTCAGTAACGGGTTAGGCACCCGGCTCTGCCCCTGCGGCCTCGCCACAACTACGCCGTAGACCTTCGTCGTGGCCTCCCAGCCCAAGCTGTCAATACCCGACCGGGAGTTCCCCGCCCTTCCGGGCGGTTGCGCACCGCTGACCAGCCCATATCCACCGGATTGGAGCTGGCAAGAACTCAAGAGGCGTAACAACGCCGGTTCCTCGCGTATACCTTCCCGTCTCGCTCACCGGGCCCGACCCATCCGGCAGTGCTGGGCCGACCCGACTTTGTCGAGGCTGCTCTCGCCCTCCCCGGCGATCCCCGGTTCAGGCTGCCTCCAGCTTCACCTCGCCGCTACGACGGCGAGGCGACGGTGGTCTTCCACCTCCGTCCGAAGCAACAGCGCCTCGTGGCGCACTGACACGGTTCTTACCGGCACCCCGACACCTACGGCGTCGTCCTGCCCGCCCCGTCCCACCTCGGGCCGAAGACGATAACCGGCTCCCGGCAGACCCGGATCACCGTCTCCGGCGCCCAGCTGCTGTTCCTCCGCGGCCCCCACACCCCCGCTCGGCCGCCACCGGCCCCGCCAGGGCCGCGTCTGAACGTGCCCGCCGCCCGCAGTCCCGGATCCACCCCCGCCCCGGACCACGACACATGAGGCCTCCATGCCTGAAGCGACGCAGAGGTTCTTCGACCACCAGCCCGAATCGGTCCAGGCCGCACGCGACTTCGCCACCCGCACGCTCACTGCCTGGGGCCTGCATGACACCGGCGACATCGGCTGGGGGGCTTGTCTGGGGTTTCCTGGAGGGGTTGGGAGCCGGGGTGGTGTGGGTGTGGGCGGCCCTGGGGGTTGGGGTCGCCTGGCTGGCTGCGTCAGTGACCTGGTGGGGTCGCTGCCGGATGTGTATGTCCCGGATTGTTCGGTGGAGACCGGCAGGTGGTCCTGGATCTTGTCGTGGCGAGGGGTCGGAAGTGTCAGTATTCCGAAGGCGAGACGGTGCTTCCGGTGCCCCGGGCGGAGCCCGTGCTGTCCCGCCCGCCGGACGCTGAGTGCCCGGACCTGCGCGTCTGGCGACTCCCGATGTGCTGGCTATCTTCTTCCTTGACGACGAGGTCCTCGACTTCGACGTCGACCTGCGGGAGTTGCAGGGCCAGGCAGTTCCTCGGCAAGAGGTCGGCAGCAGGGGCGGGGGCCGGCAACGTGCATGACCAGCCCCTTCATCCCTGGCGCGATGGCTGATGGTGCCGCGCGGCCCTATCGCGCGCCACCACCTACTTCCGCAGGAATGTGAAGCGCTGGTCCAGGAGGGCAACACACTCTTTGAAGTCAGGCCGCGGCAGCCCGGCGCGCTCGCGAATCACCGCGATGGCCTGCACGTTGCGCCTGATGCCAACGAGGTGGTCCACCTCTGCTCGCGCTTCGACCGAGAGCCTGTTCCACAGAGAATCATTCACTCGCACATCCAACCGTCCGAGCAGCGCGAACACCACAGCGCCCCCTCTCCAGAGGTCAGTACCCCCCTCGCTTTGAGCAAACTGCAGGCAATGTGCGGTGCCGAGAGCGGGCAGGCCGGGTGGTGAGGGGGTGAGCCACATTTGGGCAGAGCCGTATGGCCGACGTGCCCAGAATTCTTGTGACCCGTGAGGTAGACGGCGGCGGTGGTGGTGTCGACCGTGTACCGGGTGAGGGTCTGGGAGTCGGGGTCGTAGCCATAGGCCCGGCAGTCGCCGGCCCAGGCGACCCAGGGCTTGCGCCCAGGCTGGAGGCGGGCGACGACGGCGACTGCGTTGGGTGCAGCACCGTCGTGTGCGGGGTCGGAGAGCATGCGTCCGGCGGTGAGCAGCCCGGCCGGCGGGAAGGCGAGGGCGGCCAGGCGCGCGGCGGTCACGGCGAGGGCCGGGAGCAGGGAGTGCAGGACGTCGGAGTGGCCGATGCCGTCGATGACCGCGGCCCCGGTGGCGCCGTCCAGGCGCGGGCGGCAACGGCGCTGGTGCCGACGGTGCCGGTGCGCGAGGCAACACCGATGGCAGGCGTGATCAGCATGGTGAGCATTTCGGGTACGCATGTCAGGCTATGAGGAATTGCCCGGCCGTGGTCTGAAGCGGGGGCGCGTCTAGCTGGTGGGGCAGGGAGAGCGGGGTGGCGGATTCGGCTCTCACCGCCTGATTGCCGCCAGATGGGATGCCCGACCAGTTGCTCTGGTCGGTGTACGTGAGGAGCAGGGACAGGAGCAGGCTGGTGGAACGGCCGCCGAGCTTTCGGACGGCGTCGCCGAGGCGGGCGTGGTCGACGGTGGGGAGGGAGAGCGCGACGCATCCGGTCCGGCCGGGCAGGATCAGGGGTACCGCAGCACATTTTTCGCTGTCGTTGTACTCCTTGAGGTCGTACTGGATGCCGCGCTCACCACTGGTGTCCAAACTGTGCAGAAGCCTTTGGGTGTCGGTGATGGTCCTGGGTGTCAGGGAAAAGGGACGGTGCCGGGTGAGGTGGTCCATCCTGCCCTGTGCGTCCAGTTGGGCCAGGTGGGCCTTGCCGACGGCATTGGCGTGTGCCGTGTCGGTGAAAGGCACGTCTTCAAGAACGGGCGGGGTGTCAGGGCCATGGCTGGAATGGGTGATGGTGACTTCGCCGCCTACGTAGGAGCTGAGATAAACGGCGGCCCCGGCGTCGGTGCGCAACTGTTCGAGGAGTTGCGGCAGAACGTTCTCTCCGCTGCGGAGGCCGCGCAGCAGGGAGCCGGGGAGGTACGTCCCGTCAGGCAGGGGGGTGGTGAGACCAACCTGCGCCAGCCAGTCCATCAGCCGTCGGCCTGTTTCGGGCACGAGGCCTGCAGTGCGCAGAGCCCCTTGGGCGGTGATGGGCGAAGGGGCTTCCACGACGAGGTGCATCACGGCAAGGACACGCAGAACCCATTCCGTTTGGCTGTGTCGCGGCGGCCGCACGGCGTCCCGGTCGAACCAGGGCGCGCTGCGTAGCGGTCCGGTATGGCGTGAGGCGCCCACGGGTGACGGTGCTCGGCTTGTGACGGGCGCCTGTGGCACCTTCTTGATCCCGAGGGGCGGGGCCGACCTTGTTCGTGCGCCGGTCGCGATAGACACCGATCCTGATGCTCTCAGCTGCTCCCACAGTGCGCGCAGGTCGTCCGGACTGCCACGCAGCGCGGTGGCGAGACGGGCTACGAACGGCCACTCCGTGAAGTAGGCGGCGGGTTCTTCCGATCCCAAAGCCCCCGCGACCTGCTCGGGGGGGAAGTGGCCATCCCGACAAAGGCTCTCCACGTCCGGCGAGCCGGCGGCCAGCCACATCCCTCGCAGTGTTGTTTGCAGGGCCCGGGCGGCGTGGGGGTAGTCCTCGGGGCTCGGCGGTGGTGACACACGAACGCCACGCGCCTTGTCCCATAGGGGACGCAGATCTGCCGGGTCAGCCCCGCACAGTTCCGCGAACCCTCTGACTACACGCCACTTGGGGGTGCGGTTGCCCAGCAGGATGCGCGACAACAGGGAAGGGGAGATGCACAACTCGTCGGCGATCTTGCGGCCGGTTAAGCCCGAAGACCTCTGGAGGTGCGACAGGGCCGTCGCCAGCGGGTAGCCCGGGTGGCTTGTCAGCGAGACGTCACCCGGTGGCCCTTCATCCTCGTCCATGCGGGGTCCGCGACCCATAGGAGTATGAGCCGGGTCGGAGTGGGGGGGGAGCACGCCGTCCCTGCGACGGGCCCGGTTGGTGACGGCCCGGGCGACCCTGTCATTGCTGAACAAGGTCCGTGTGTGAGCAGGGTGGAGGGAAAGAGCCTCGCCGATGGCGCTCCACGCCGCTCCGTATTCATGGGCTTGCCGCACAGCGACAGCCTTGAGGTCTATCAGGTCGCGCTCCATCCTCTGTACTTCCGCGACGAGGTCCAGAGGATGAGCCGGGATCGGGTGTCGACTCAGTCGCACGGCGCTTGTCGCCCGCGCCTGCAGAGTTTCAGCGATCTGACGGACATCGTCATCGTGCGCGGCGGGGGACCTGCGAGCAGGCGCCTGGCGTCCCCGGTAGGCGGCTGAACGGCAGGAGGGCGAGCAGTACGACGGCGGTCGGCCGGTCCGCTTCGGACGGGCGAACCGGTCTTTGCAGTGGCCGCAGACCAGGGAAAGCGCGGCGGTATCCGACATCGAAAATCCTCGGCAGAGAAGGGGCGTCTACGCCCGGACCGAGGACCCGGCACTCAAACGTTTTGTGACCTGGGCCCATACATCACGGTGCTCCGGACGGACGAAGAAAGGGCTCCCGGCTACGGTGAAACGAACTGTAGCCGGGAGCAGAAGTGCAGACGTTAGAGAGCAGCCGCTGCGGTCGTGCGCCCGCGCGTCTAGCGGTGCGTTCGCACAGTGCTCCAGGTAGAGCGGCGTCCGGCCACCAGCATCGGAGGCACCAGAAGGACGAGATGCTCAGCTTGCTGCGGCGCGTAGATCAGAACCACCCCCGCGAAAAGGACCACGAGAAACGGCATCATGTGCACGTTGACACGACTGTCAATCCTCTTCGAGGACCGGGTGGCCGCAGGCGAGGTCATGTTACGGTCGAAACCGCTGCTCAGCGCCGTGAGGCCCTGAGTCGGGATTCGGATAGAGGACATAGTTTTCCTTTGTTCGAATTTTGCTGGAACAGCAGCCCCTCGGCCTTGGTTGGAGCCCTGTTCGGGGGGCGGCTGCACCGCCGACACTAACCCGCGCGCTAGCCGGGATCCGGCGTGCCAGCCGAAGAAACGTGTAGATCCAGCGGGTTCGCAGATAAATAGATGATGCGAACAGCGAAACGATCGAATCCTGATCAGAACTGCTCCGAGTGCGTCACTAGGTTCCCCCTCCAGCCCCTCTCCCGCTCGCACGCCCAGCCGTGCAGGTAGGCGGCCCGGCTGCTGGGTACGGCGTTCAGGTTCACGCCGGGGCTCGGGCAGAGCCGGGCTGCAGTCACCCACGTCTCGTACTCAGCAGGCACTGCGCCGCCGCCCACGGCCTCTGCCGCAGAGGCACGCCGACGCAGCTGCGCCGCTGGCGCACCGGACGGGCCCTGGGGGAGATCCGGATGGCGACCTCGGTGTCGGTGAGCGAGGACGGCCTGCGCACGATGCTGGCCGAACGCAGCGGCCTGGACAGGGACTCGCTCTGGTATCCCGTCCACGACGTACCGCGCGCTCTTGGCCTGTCCTGGCCCCACACTTCGTCATGCCGGGGGGCGAGGTGGCGGTGGCGCGCCGCGCGTGCTCATCGCAGGGGTCTCCTCAAAACGGGGCCGGGGAGCCGGGGGCAGGTACGAGGCGGCAGGGAGCCGGCCCGCTTCGCCGCGCCGGTGCCTGCGGGGCGACTGTCATGCACAGTCCCAATCCGGCAGCCGCTGCCCTCCCCGCCGCCGAGCAGGGCCATCACCTGGTGCTCATCTCCGGGAGATCGTGAGAGGAGCGTCGGTCGACTGTTGCTCGTAGAAGCCCGTGGCGGGGGAGTTGCCCTGGCTGAGCGGGGTGGTTCACCGGGGAAACGACACTGCGCCGCCGGTCGACGACCTGTGTTCGGCTTGCAGCAGGGGGGCGGTGCCAGGGTATGTGGGTTGGTCACGGGTGGGCGGTCTCACTCACCGGAGGGAACCCGGCCGGGTCTTGGAGGCGAACCGACGCAGCGAGCCCGACGATCTTCTGTAGGATTCTTCTCGCTCTTCTGCCCCTTCGTTCTGCCGCCGGCGTCTCCTGCGGAACGCTCTCGCCGCCGCGGGAGCTGGTGTCGTGCTGGCTCCCGGCGCACGTGCCATGGCTGCCGTCCCCGGCGCCGCACGAGACCTGCCTGCGATCGGGCAGACCGTCAGAAGCCGTATCTCAACCGAACATAATCGTTTGATTTCCGCTGGTCAGGCACGGTTTCGGTCGGGGTGAGGGAGGGTTCCGGCGTCCGGTTGCTGCTTGATCGTCAGGGGTGTCGTGGTGGCGTCGATGCTGGGTTTGCTGGAGGCGCGGGAGGCGGGGGCCCGTGAGCGGGTCGAGGATCTGCGGGAGGAGGCGGCCCGGGCGGCTGCGGCACTGGAGGTGGCCGAGATCGAGCTGGACCGGCGGGTGATCGCGCGGGAAGAGCTCGTCGAGGCTCTGGCCGCGTCCGCTGCCGAGACCACCGCCGTGACAGAGTCCGGGGGCGAGGAGAAGGCCGTGCCCGTGCCCGCGCCGTTGCCGGGGACGACCGTGCCGACCTGGCGGGAAGGGCTGCCCACGACGGTTCTCGCGCTGGACTACCAGCGGATCCTAGGCGTGCTCGTGGGCCGGCCGGGCCAACAGCCGGTGCGGGCCAAGGAGATCGCGGTGGTGCTGGGGCTGGAGCCGACGCCGGCGAAGGTCGAGGGGGTTCGGTCGAAGGCCAGACGCCTGGCGGAGCGCGGGTGGCTGGTCCAGGAGGTGTCGGGGATGTTCAGCGCCGGCCGGAAGCCGGCGGCCGGGCCAGGCGGCGGCCCATCCGCGTGATCATCGAGAGCAGGATCATCGCCTCGCTGGTGGCGGTCAGGGTCTCGTAGTCACGGGCCAGACGGCGCGAGTGTATCAGCCACGCGAACGTGCGCTCCACCACCCAACGGCGGGACAGCACCACGAACCCCTCCATGTCGTCGGTGCGTTTGACGACCTCCAAGGTGAGCGCGAGTCTCTCCTTCGCCCAGTCGACGAGGCCGCCGGTGTAGCCGCCGTCGGCCCAGATGAGAATGATCTCCCGGTGCAGCGACCGCAGCCGCTGGAGCAGCCCGACGGCCGCGTCGCGATCGCCGACGTTCGCGGCGGTCACCGCGACGACCAGGAGCAGGCCGAGGGTGTCGGTGATGATGTGCCGCTTGTGGCCTGGGACTTTCTTGCCGCCGTCGTAGCCGCGTGAGGCGGACGGCACTGACGCGGCGGCCCGTACCGGCTGCGCGTCGATTGTCCCCCCGCTCGGTTCTGCGTCGCGCCCCTCGCGCTCACGGACCCTGCCGCGCAGCCGGTGGTGGAACTCCGCGATCAGCCCATGCTCGCGCCACCGGCGGAAGAAGGCATAGACCCGGCCCCAGGCGGGGAAGTCCGCGGGCATCGCCCGCCAGGAGATCCCGCCCGCGACCAGGTAGCGGATCGCGTCGAGCATCTGGCGGTGGCAGTAGCCCTCGGGCTGCCCACCCCGCCCCTCCAGCCAGGCCGGCACCGGCAACAGCGGCCGCACCGCAGCCCACTCCGCGTCCGTCATATTCGAGGGATACCGGCGCACCCGGTCCGGATGATCAGCCGCGTTCCCGTACACGGGCGCGAGGCAATCACACGATGGTGCGGCCGAGTTGAAGTGAACGGGCGCGGGCGCGTACAACAGCGACAACAGGGCCTCCTGGAGCTGCTCGGATTGGTTCGCACCCCCGAGCTACCAAGAGGCCCTGCCTTCATGCACGTACAACCGGAACATCACCCGACCAGGAGCCCTGTTCACCTGCACGTTCCAAGATCGGTTGAGATGTGGCTTCTGACACCCAACCTGCACATCGCAGGTGATCGTCGAGTAGTGGACCGGTAAGGAGGCACTCGACCTCCACTTCAGTAGGGACCGCCGGAGAACCGAGGCGGTCAGCCGAACTGGACCAGGCCGAGCAGGTTCACCTCGCTGTCCTTGAAGTACCCGGCGCGGCCCACGCCCTCAACCCGGCAGACGCCGTCAACCGTTCGGTAGCCCGGCAGGTCGTACTCCTCGAAGGTGACGCCACGCGACTTGAGGGCCGCAACCTCGGCATCGATGTCGTCGACCACCCAGGATGCTTGGGTCCCCCCGTCGCTCTTGCCGTAGCTGGTGGTGAGGACGAAGTGGGTGCTGCCCGACTCGTACGTCAGGGTGCTGCTGATCTCCTGGGCCGGCGTGAGCCCAGGCGGTCGTGGTAGAAGGCCCTGGCCCGGTCCAGATCGGCGGCGGGCAGGATGGCGAGAACCGGATGTCCGCCCAACATCTCTCTCGGCCTCCATCCCTCCTTGAGGGAAGATTTATATCATTTCTTGACAGTTTAGCGTGAATTGGAGTACTGTCAACGTGCCATGAAAGAGAAGCGCGCGTACGAGAGTCCGCTGCGTGCCGGGCAGCTTGAGCAGACCCGGCAGCTGATCCTCGCCGCGCTCACCGAGGCCATCGCCGACGAAAGCGTCCAGGAGCTGACCATCCCGCTCGTGGCGGAGCGCGCAGGCGTCGCCGTCCGCACCGTCTACCGGCACTTCCCGACCAGGGAGGCGCTCTTCGCGGCCTGGAGCGGGTGGGCCCAGGAGAATCTGCACGTGCTCATGCAGTCCTATCCGGACACCTTGGACGGGCTGCGCCGCGTGGCGCCGGAGCTCTACCGCTCGTACGACGAGCACGCGCCACTGATCCTCGCCATGCTGAACTCCAAAGCGGCCCGGCCGCTGCGGGAGCAGGGCCGCAGGCACCGGTTCCACTCGGTGGAGGCGGCGCTGGCCGAGCTCACGGCGGAGGCCGACCCGGTAGCCCGCCGCCGCGCGGTCGCCGTGGTGTACCTGCTGGTGAGCGCCCCGGCCTGGCAGGCCATGCGGCTGCAGGCGGGGCTCGACGGGGCGGAGGCCGGCAAGGCCGCCGCCTGGGCGGTGCGGGTGCTCACAGACGAGCTGCGGCGAGACCCGGACGGCCCGCTACGCGACCCGGGCAGATGACCGGCGAGGAGGAGAGCCATGAGCATCGCCACGGAACGCACTTTCGCTCCACCGGGGCCGGGTACCTGGTTCCTGGACCCGACCCACTTCACCCGCCCGGTGACCAGGTTCCACGCCGAGATCTTCATCGAGGAGCTGCACCGCGGCTTCGGAGAGAGCCTCCGCCGGTACGGGTCGCTGCTCGAACGGCTGGACTGGGCCTTCGTCAACGGTTTCTGCTACTACCATCCCCAGCCGCTGGGAGCCCCGCCGGACGCCACAGACCACCCGCCGACAGAGGTCTGGGAACGCCTTGCCGCCGATCATCCCGAGATCCGCACCAGGCTCGCGACCAGCGCGACCGTCTTCGAGCGCAAGCTGTGGCGCGAGGACCTGCGCCGCTGGGACGAGGAGGTCAGACCCGGGCTACAGCGCGAGCGGCGCGAACTACAGCAGGTCGAGCCCACTCTCCTCGATACCGGCGGTCTGCTCGCGTACCTCGACCGGTGCCGGGAGCACCAGCGCCGAGCCGGCTACCTGCACCACCTGTTCAACATGCCGGCACTGCTGCCGATGGGCGATCTGCTCGCACACTGTCAGGAGTGGACCGGGCGCACCACCGGCGAGATCCTGGCCCCGCTGGCCGGATCGAGCCCCGACCCGCTAGCGGACCGGGAGGAACTGGCCGAGCTGGCCGCTGCCGTAGCAGCGGACCCCCGGGCGAGCGAGCTGCTCGCCTCCCCGGCGCGACCCCAGGAGCTGCTGGCGGCGCTGGGGGCCGTCGCGGGACGTACGAGTACCGCCCTCGCCGAGTACCTGGAGACGGCGGGCTGGCGCCCCGTCAATGGCGAGGACGTGGGCGATCCCTGCGTGGCGGAGTTGCCCGCCGTCGTGCTCGCGGCCATTCGCTCGGCGGTCTCCTGCTCGACGAGGCCCCAGGCGGACGCCCGCGCCGACCAGCGCGCCGACGCGGCGGCCGACCTTCGCGACGCCGTACCCGCACCGCACCGCTCCCACTTCGACGACCTGCTCGCCGAGGCGCGGTTGGTCTCCCGGCTGCGCGACGAGCGCGGGTCGTGCGCGGACCTGCCGGCCATCGGCCTCACCCGGCGCGCCATCCTGGCGGCCGGGCGGCGGCTCACCCAGCAGGGCCGGATCCACGCACCCGCCCACCTGGCCGAGGCGGGCTACGCCGAGCTGCGCGCCCTGGTCCGTACGGGCTCCGGGCCCGACGCCGCAGAACTCGCCGCCCGGGCGCACTACCGCGACCACGCCCGGTACGCGGACGCGCCGCCGATGCTGGGTCCGCCGCCGGGCGACCCGCTGCCGCCCGATTGGCTGCCGCCCGCCGCGGCACGCCTGGAACGCGCCCTCGGGGCCGTCGTCCTTGCCATGTTCACCAACCCGGCAGCCCGGACCGAGGGGCGGACCGTGCACGGGCTCGGCGCGAGCCCGGGCGTGTACGAGGGCACGGCACGGGTGATCAGCGGCGTGCCCGAGTTCGACCGCATCCAGCCCGGCGACGTCCTGGTCACCGACGCGACCACCACGGCCTTCAACATCGTCCTGCCACTGCTCGGCGCGATCGTCACCGATCGCGGCGGGGCGCTCTCCCACGCCGCCATCGTCGCCCGGGAGTTCGCCATCCCCGGCGTCGTCGGATGCACGGATGCAACGGCGGTGATACCCGACGGCGCCTGGGTGCGGGTCGACGGCCGGGCCGGAGAGGCGGCGGTGGTCCGATGACGGGTCCGCTGTCGCCGAGCACGTGGTCCGCCCCCGTGCCGCTCCGCCTGGCCACCGACGAGAGCCGGTACGGCGGCAAAACCTCGCAGCTCGCGGCCGCCACCCGGGCGGGTCTACCGGTACCGGAAGGAATCGCCCTGGAATGGCTGTTCGTCGACGCCGTCGCAGCAGGCGACGACGAGGCGCTCGCCGCCCTGCACGTGTCGACCGCCGACTTGCAGGGCGGCGGACTGGCCGTGCGTTCATCCGCGCTGGGCGAGGACTCGGCCGCGGCGAGCTTCGCCGGACAGCACCTCACCTGTCTCAACGTACGGGGTCCGGACGGGCTGACCGAGGCGGTCCGAATGGTGAGAGATTCGGCGCACTCGGCCGCCGCGCTCGCCTACCGTGAGCGGCTCGGGCTGCCCGGCCGGCCCAGAGTGGCAGTGGTCGTACAGGAGTTGGTGGTACCCGAGTGCGCCGGAGTCCTGTTCTCCCGAGACCCCCTCGACGGCTCCGACGTCCTGGTGATCGAGGCGAGTTGGGGCCTGGGCGAAGCCGTGGTCAGCGGCCTGGTCGTACCGGATCACTACCGGGTCCGCCGCGACGGCCGGGTGATCGAGCGCGCGGCGGGCATGAAGGACCTGGCCGTGGAGCCCGCGCCGGCCGGCGGAACGAGCCAGGTCCCGGTCCCCGCCGACCGAATCCACCGACTCTGCCTCGACGACACGCGGTTGGAGAGCCTGCGGGAACTCACCGCCCGCTGCGAGCAGGTCTTCGGCGGGACGCAGGACCTGGAGTGGGCCTTCGTCGCCGACGGTCTCCGTCTGCTCCAGCGCCGGCCGATGACCGGGGCCGTGCCCCCGCACTGACCCCTGCGTAGCCGACCACCTCAGCTCGGGACGATCACGGACTGCTTGTGGTTGAAGATGTCGCCGACGTCCCAGATGGGGCATGACCAGAGAGGGTCTGTCAATCGATCGAACGGTGTAACCAGGGTGGTTGGGCCACTGACGGGCCGCTGAGAGTCGGCCGTCGAAGGTGATCAAGGACCCTGTTCGACCTACACGTTCCAAGATCGGTTGAGATACGGCTTCTTAGCGCACGATCTGACATGGATGTTCCTCAAGCCCCATGAGGCCCGTGGGTTCACGGAAACTGAAGGGCCTTTCGCGGGAACTCGAGGACGGACGGTCGTGCTCTAGGGGTTCACGCCTTGGGTTCAGGCGAACACGCGGGGTGGGTGCGGAGTCGACCCACCCCTGGGTGCCTCCCGGAAACGGTGCTGACACCGTAGGAGTCATGAGAGCAGAAGGAACGACACCGGAACCGGAAACCTCCGTCCAGAGTGGACTCACGTCCCTGGGTGAGGTGGCGTGTCGATATCAGGCGGATGAGATACGCCCGGAGGAGCTACCGATGATCGCTGCTGAGGCGCTCGCAGCCGGACTGGACACCCCGACGTTGTGCGAGCTCGCCGGTTGGCCTCGCAACGCGGATGCCCGCGACATTCGCGAAGCGTTCGAGCAAGCACTTGCCGAGGCCGGGATCGGGCTGCCGGATCGGGGTTTGGCACGGCGCCACGCTTTGCGGCGGATGGCGGCGAGACTCATCGCCGGAGAGATGACTCCCGCCGAGGTGGCGACGGACGACTGGTGGGAGACGGAGGCCGAGACTGCGGCGGAGCAAGCCTTCGTGGCGCTGATCCCGCAGTGCGATTGCTGCATCGAGTACACGTTGGGGCTTGACCAGCAGACGTGGGCGGCCCAGCTGCGGAACGCTGCCCTCGCCTTGACGTCGTCTCCGCCGATCGGCCCCGGATGCTGACTCTGCCTCGCGTGCTCATCCTCAGCAAAAGCGTGGACCGGCAAGCAGGTTTCACTGAAGTGGCTGTTCAGCGGCCTGGTGCAGCAGTGCCCGTGCGGAGTCCGCGTAGCGCATCGCGGTCTTCTCGTCGAGCCCGAACACCTCGGCGAGGTGGAGCGGGTCGGGCCCGTGGGTCAGGGCCTCTTCGAGTTGGCGGTCGACGCGGAGCCGTTCCAGCGTCGCGTCCTGCCCGCGCATCGCGGCGCTGATCCAGTGGTTGCTGGCGCGGCTGGCCTTCGTGGCGGTCTGGTTGTTGATCAGTAGGTGGAGGTTCGCGGTGTTCGGCCACCGGTTTCGCCGGTGCTCCAGCCAGTCCAGCAGCAGCTTCAGGGTGAGATCGTCGAGCGGGCGGACACGTCCGGCGATGGTCAGCCGACGGTTGCCGATGTCGAGGTCGTCGAGCATGAGGTTGGCGATCTGGGCGACCCGGGCGGCGTGGACCGCTGCGAGGGCGAGGATGAGTCGCGTCGCCGGGGTGGTGGCCGCCGCGACGGAGCGGTCGACCTGCTCTGGGACGAGCGGTTGCAGCACGGCGTACTCGTATTGCCCGACCTTGATCCGACTGGTGGGGTTGCGGAAGATCAGCCCGTTCCGCTTGGCCCAGGTGAACAGCGAGCGCAGGGCGACGAGTTGGTCGTGGCGCTGGTGGCCGTGCAGTGTCTTGATGTAGGTGAGGACGTCGTCGCGGGTCACCTCCCGCAGGTGGTCGTAGGGGTTCGACCATTCCAGCAGAGCCGGGCGGACTCGGTTGAGGTAGAGCCAGACCGTTCCTTCCCGTCGCGGGAGGCTGCGGGGGCCGCCGTCGCGCAGGACGCGGGTCCAGCGCTCGGCCTCCGAGCGGATGCCGGGTGTGAGACCCTCCAGCCTCTCGGCGAGCCAGCGTTCGAAGGAGGGTTCGCTGTCGTCCTCGAAGATCCCCATCTCGTCCAGGACCGTGACGGTGTGGCCGACCGGCAGGTCCAGGGCCCGCAGCGGGGCGAAGATCTCCGTGTGCCGGATGACGTCGTTCTCGACGTAGCCGGTGAGGACGAGGGCCAGGCCGCGGTTGACGGCGAAGCGGATGTTGCGTCCCCAGCCGCGGGTCTCGGCGAGCCGGTGGGCGAGATACTTTGGCCAGGCCAACCACGGGCTGGCCAGGTCGGCGTCGGCCAGGGCGAGCCGGCTGTAGTCACGGGGGATCTGTGCGAACAGCGGTAGCTGTCTCCGGTCGGCATTTGGCCGCCAGGCTGGCGCGGGCGGCGGCTTTCGAGGGGCGCCCCGCCGTCCGCCGCGCCGCCGATGGGCGGATGCCGATCCGTTCCGGTGGTGCATGCCCATGAAGAACAGCTGGTGGTGTTGGGCCGCGTTGAGGCGGGCCCTCACGTCGGCCTCGGCGGCCGACCGGTCGATAGCGGCCTGGGTGCCCAGCCGGGCCTGGCACCAGCACAGACGGCAGTAATCCCACTTCAGAGGCTGGGTGCGGCGACAGCCGGCGCAGACTGCCGTCGCGTGGCTGCGGCCGAACATGTAGCAGGCAGGGCAGAGCCGTCCGCTGAAGTTGCCCCAGGCCAGGCAGCCGTCGCAGGAGTCGGTGGGCTTGCGGCCCTTCGGATACCGGCTCATGCAGGCGGCAGCGACCGGCCGTCGCGGCGCTTGGGCACCACCGCCGGAACCGGTCCGGCGGCTCCGACAGCGGTCTGGGTGACGTTCTCCTCGCCGGGGCGGATGACCTTCTGCGGTTCCGGGATCAGCAGGTCGCCGATCTCGCAGCCGAGCACGACGCAGATCACGTCCAGGTCCTCCAGCTTGAGCGAGACCGGCTGGCCGCACCACAGGCCGGACATCTTCCCGGCCGAGATCACCAGGCCGTGCTCGGCCAGGCTCCGCTGGAGCTCGGACGCCTTCCAGATACCTTTGTTCGCGGCAGTCAGCCGCAGGTTCCACCTCATCGGGCCAGTCCTTCCAGCCGCTTCGCGGCCCGTTCCATCCCGGCGACCCAGGCATCCTCGACCCGGGTCTGCTGCACGTGGATATACCGCATCGTCGTGGCGATCCAGGAGTGCCCCAAAACCTCCTGGATCGCGAGCAAGCCCAGCCCATTCCCATAGAGCTGGGACGCGCAGAAGTGCCGCAAAACATGCGGCGTCAACTTGTCCATCCAGCCCGGCAGATGAGCCTCGACCGCGTTGTCGAGACCGTTGCGCAGGGCGTCGTCGCCGACCCGACGGGCGGAACCGTCGGCATTCTTCCGCTCGCTCGGGAACAACGGGGCGCCGGGCCGGGTGTGATCGTCGTCGAACTGGCCCCACACGTCCTCGATGAACCACCGCAGCGTCCGGTCGGCACCGTTGATCAGCGGCACCATCCGCTCACGAGGCCCCGAGCCGCGGGCGCCCTTGCCGTGGCGAACGTGGAGCTTGCCGAAGCGGCCCAGGTCCCACTTGATGTCGCCCAGGTCGAGGCCACATGCCTCGCTCACCCGCAGGCCGACCTGGGACATCAGCTTCGAAGCGGTGTAGTTCCGGGCAGTCGGGGCGAACTTCCGGCAGGTCGCCAGCTCGCCGCCCCAGCCCGTGAACAGCGTTCCGATCTCCGGCTCACTCGGCGGGATCCGCAGTTGGGCGTCCTTTGCCCCGCGCGGCCGGTTCATCTCGTCGATCGGGCACTCGACCACCCGGCCGGTCATCCGGTGCAGTTCGACTTTGTGCCGCAGCTCCAGGAACACGAAGTACGTGCTCAACGCCTGCGACCGGCCCAGCCGGGTGCCGCTGGGCGAGTGTCGCAGCACCTTTCCGAAGTATGCGTCCGCGTCGGCGGGCTCCATGTCCCACAGCGGCCGACCGAACCAAGACCGGATCTGATCCAGGTGCCCGACGTCCCCGCGGATCGTGCCGTCCGCCAGCCCTGCCGAGGCCCGCGCCAGGACGAACCCGGACAGCACGTCAGTCTCGAACCGCTCCAGCTCCTCCGCCGATGCGGGCGCCCAGTGCTCACGCAGGTCCCGTACGACTGCCAGCGCCGCCAACCCGAGCCTCCTCGCCTTCGGCCCGACTGCGGAACGGTCGGACGAGATGAGAACGCTTCAAGAATCCCGAAGTTACGTCACAGGCCGACAGAACACACGAAGGAGGAAGAACGCCCTGGCCACGGGGTCAGCGACTCAGCTGAGCTCAGGGGAACTCACGGGATGTCGCACATCCCGTCAGCGTACGGAGCGGCGTGTAAAGCCGGAGGAGCCCCTCGTCATGATGAGAGGCCCCTCCGCGTCACGGATTCCCCGATCGCGAAAAGCACCCGCCAGCCAGCTCAAGCAGGGCGTCGAAGGATTGCCGCCACCGTCGATACCCTTGAGCAGCCAGGGAAGAGCTGCTCCGTATCGGCTACACCAAGCAGCACCTCCTGGCTGCCGGGGTGATCGGCTGGCGCGTAGGGGCGGCCGCGTGGACGACGACATGCGCAGCACGCGGCGGCCTGACGCTTCGCCGACTCACTTGCAGAACTGCGCCAGTGCGGCTGCCGCGCCTGCGTTGTAGCCCTTCTCGTAGTTCGGGTCCAGCGGGGCAAGACCATGCTTAGGCGGCTCAGCCTTGCAGTCCGCCTTCGTATCGGCAACTCCCTGCCTGTAGCCCTTGCGGTACTCGTCCTGAGCGCCTTTCTGCTCCGCCTCCTTGACCGTGCCGCACGTGATCTTGGGCCCATCGCCCTGCTTCATAGTGAATGGACTGGCCTCCTTAGGGATCCCGGCGATCGAGACCGTCCCGTCAGCCGTCGCGGTCAATCTGAGCCCTTCACCATTCTGGGCCTGGATGACCACGCGTTCTCCTGGCGTGAACCCCTCACCCTTGACATCGAAGCCATCCGGCTTCTGGGGATTCTGTGACACGCTGCACGAAGCGCTGGGCACCGCGGACTGGGCTGGTTCCCCCAGGAATGCCACTGAGCCCAGCGCCAGCGACGACACCATTACAGGCGCCAGCACAGCGAGGCTGACACGTCGGTTCATTGTTCTCTCTCCCGTCCGGCAGCTCACAGACAATTCGCGCGGGGAGGGCCGGGCCGTTTCATGGGCCGGGGCCCCGCATCCTCGACTGGCCCCGCCCCGCCGGTGGCAGCCCAGGGTGACCTCGATCGGTCCTTCCATCGTCCCGCCAACCGCTTTACCTGGCGACCGGGAAGGAAACATGGAGGTGTCCCGGGTACGCGCATCCGGCTCTGACCATCAGTCGGTCAAGCCGGGGAGACAGCACGCAAGCCACCGGCCGCCGCATGGACGCACCCTCTCGTCACCAGGTGTTCAGTCATGGGGATAGCGTCGCTGATCTGCTGGGTGCCACCGCTTGATTTTGTTGCGCGAGCACGCTCTCCCGCTGGTCGATGATGGAATGACCTTGCCGTGGCTGGCGTGTGATCACAGCGTTGGAGCCGTCTTGGATACCCGCCGAACCGGTCCCGCAGGTTGCGCGCGACGACCTCGAGAGAGTCCACCGGAGCGGCAGCCTCTGCCGCCGCAAGCACCTCCGCCAGCCCGATCCGATCACGTGTCACATCAGCCTCCGGGGGTTGCGGGCTTACCCCGCGAGATGACCGAACCACAAGTGTGGCAGTCCCGGACGTCTCGGCGAGAGGCGCGATCGGTCGAGCGCACCGGGGTCCGCACCGGAAGACTCGTTTTGTCTCCAGAGCAGGACCGACCGACTTGGCGAGGGGTCCCCGGCGCGGAGGGGCCCTTCAGCGTGCCTACGAGACGGATCGTGCACGCCACCGGACAACAGGCCAGGACAGCGATCCTGACCGGGGTGTGGGGTGACGTCGGAGCAGCCCACTTCGGGGCTCGCTCTCCCCGCCCCGGGGGGCCGGCGACGTGACGGCAAGCCCAGGGGGCGGGGGGCGGTAAGGCGCAGCCGCCCTTCCCGGGGCGACCAGGCCGGACCAGAACACACCCGATGTCCTTCGTCCGGGTACCCGCCACACCGGCGGAGCGGCGCCCGACACTCGTATGCGCTGGATCTGCTGGAAACCCGCGGTGACTTGCGGGCCCGTGTCCTTTGCGGGGCAGGATCTCGGGGCGATAGCGTGGTCACCAGGAGCAGTCGTGGTTCCGAGCCGTTGCCGGCCCGGGCTCGCGGTCACGGGCGTCTCACCGTCCGGGACTGCAATCGGGCGAGGCCGGTCGGGCACGGCGGTCGCGCAGTGCGGGCGCCAGCGGCTGCGCACGTCGAGGAGAACAGCATGGCTACGGGCATCGTGAAGTGGTTCAACGCCGAGAAGGGCTTCGGTTTCATCGAGCAGGACGGTGGCGGCGCCGACGTCTTCGCCCACTACTCCAATATCGCCGCCCAAGGCTTCCGCGAACTCCAGGAGGGCCAGAAGGTCGAGTTCGACGTCACCCAGGGCCAGAAGGGCCCGCAAGCGGAGAACATCCGCCCGGTCTGAGCCGCCCACATCCGACGCCCCGCAGGCGGCCCTCAGCCGCTGGCGGGGCGTCGTCGCGTTCATCGGTGACGGTCGGGATCCGGTTGTCACCTACGGAGCAGGCGGTCCCACCAGCCTACGGCGCTCCCCATCCCGCCTTGCCGGCCTTCGCGAGAGCCTGTTCAAGCAGGCTCTAGACCTTGTCGAAGCCCGTGCCGCGGGGGCCGAGGTAGTACGTCTTCTCGAAGAAGATCGGGTCCCCCTTGGAGAGGTCGACGAACCCGGTGATGTCCAGGGAGCGGGAGCGGCCCGGGGCGATCTCGTCCAGCTCCTTCGGCTCGACCAGGACGTACTCGCCGCCGACGTCGTAGCCCTTCACGATGTCGTCCAGCTCGACCTCGTCCCCCGTCCGCTCGTTCACGCGGCGGTTGCGAATCCGGTCGGAGGTGCCGCGCTGGAATCGGTCTGGCGCAGCCAGCCTCCAGAAGGACTCGGGCGTCACCGCCTCTTGCCATCATCCCTCTTTGGTCCTTGCCCGGCCGATCGCAGTCGGTCTGAGCCCCCGTAGGCCAGGCTGGGGGCAGGCCACCCGGTTCCGGGCATACAGCGGCGCAGTGGCCGCGCTCTTGCGCCAGCGCTTCGGCGACTTCCGCCCACACACCCAGAACCGGTCGAACGGCCGCTGTGCCGGGCGGGGTCAGACCTGGCCGCGCCAGGCGCCGGACTCGGTGCCGCGCTCCTCGATGAACTTCTTGAATCGCTTGAGGTCGCCGGTGACCTGGCGGTCGATGAATCCGAGCTTGTCGGCGATGTTCTCCGCCATTCCTTCGGGGTCGAAGTCCATGCGCAGGGTGACCTCGGTGTGGGTGGGATCGATGGGTTGGAAGGTGACGACGCCCGACTGCTCGGTCTCCCCGCCCACAGTGACCCAGGCGACTCGCTCGTCCGGGACCTGCTCGGTGATCTCGGCATCGAACTCCCGGTCCACCCCACCGATCTTGGTCACCCAGTGGGTGAGGGTGTCGTCGACCTGCTCGACGCGCTGCACACCGTCCATGAACAGCGGGAACGTCTCGAACTGGGTCCACTGGTTGTAGGCGGTGCGGACGGGGACGTCAACCTTGATGGATTCCTTGACCTGGGACATGGCGCAGGGTTCCTTCCGGTGGGGACCGCGGGATGCCGCCCGCTCATTGGGACGGGTGGATACCTGCCCGCTCGCGGCGGCTACCTGACGGCATACCCTTTGATGCCCCTCGGACGGCCGCGAGCCGCCGACCCACCGGCCCCCTCCGATGTAGGGGAGTAGCCGTCGAAGGTTCCGGCACGCTCCCGCGTCCGGCGCCGACCGGTCCTCCTGCTGGCCGGCACGGTCCTCAGTGCGCTACGTGCCAGTGGTGGCCGTTGCTCATGTGCGGGGCCAGTGTGCGGGCCCGCTGCCACATCCCGTGGAGCTGCTCGGCGGGGCGTTGCTGCTCGCCGTGGAGGGCGTTGAGGACCAAGAGGGCGCCAGTGAGGGCCGGTACCGCCCACTGGGCATAGGACAGGTGGCGTTCGGCCTGGCCGGTGTCGACCGGATGGCGGTCGGCCTTCTCGGCGTCCTGGGGGTCCCCGGAGGAGGCAAGCTCGATCTTCTTGCCCAGCATGCGGGCGTAGGCCGTGGCGGCCAGCGCGGCGCCGGTCAGGACGGTCTTGGCCAGGGTGGAGGCGGCGACGCCCTGCTGGGTGGCGACGCGTGCGGCGTTGGCGCCGAGCAGGCCGCTGGAGCCCGCCAGGTGCGCGCCGATCGCGACGGCGTTGACCGGCGTCCACTTGGCCCAGCCCGAGCTTGCGATCCGGGCGCCGGCCTCCCAGCTGTCGCCCTGGGCCTTCGCCGCGCCGTTGAGACCGATCGCCCCCATCAGGGAGCCGCCGAACCAGGCGGCCAGACCCACATCGTGCAGGCTGCGCAGGACGGTGTTGCGTTCGGACATGGGTGTGGCTCCTCTTGCCGGGGCAGCGGAGCGCCGACAGGCCCGTCGGCGCTTCCGTCACGGTCACCCGAGGGGTTGAGCATCGCCATCTGGGCTGGTCCGAACGGCCCGCCGGGAGAGGATGCCGGGGCGGGCGGCCCGGGAAGGTTGCCGCTCCGGCCGATGCCTAACGGCGTATATATGCGTCAGGTCACTATCGGGGCCGCGTCGGGAGCCATGCGCTGGCGTCTCGCGGTGACGGTAGCTCCTCGCGATTGGGAGGTCTTGTCGGTCCACGCTGACACGGTCAGTAACGGTGCGCATCATTTGGTCGCTCAGTGCCGCAAGGGTGAAAGACGAGTCCGGTCGCGGGCGCGTCCGGATGAGGCGAACACAGTCCCCTATCGTCAGGAGCCCTTCCGTGTTGGAGCGCAAGCAGCTCAAGGACCGTACCCAGGTCACCTTCGTCCTGCCCGCCGAGACCCCGCCCGGCCCGCTGCTGATCAGTGGGAATGGCCCTTCCTGGCGCTCCCTGGGCCGGATTGGTCCGGGAATGGTCCGGATCTCGGTCCATCCTCACGAGGTGGCCGCCGCCAACAACCGGGATCTGGAGCAAGGTGCGGGCCCTGAGGCAGGCTTTGAGGCCGTGGTGGGTCGGACGGGGCGCGGTGGGACGTCTCGCAACGGTGTTCAGGGCCGGATCTTCAATGTTGCGTGAGTTCCATCACCATGTCGACTGAGTCTCGGCACCGGTCATCGAGTTCGATGGAACCCGGGTCGCGGGGACTACGTCCCATCCGTGGCCGGTGCTGCGGTGCGGGGAGATCGTGGGATGCGGGTATGGACGGGAATGGTCGTGACGGCGCTGCTGCTCACGGCTGGTTGCGGCTCGGGCGTCATGCCCTCGGGGTCGAACCCGAGGGATACGGCTCCGCCATCCGCCGGCGTCGACTGTGGGACCGCCACGGCGGTGAACGGCACCGAGGTGACCGTCACTGCGGCGGACAACGGCCATCGCGTCTGCCTGGCGAGGCCGGGTACGGTCCGGGTGTCGCTGCCGGGGACGCCCGCCGCCCCGGTGACCGTGTCGGGGACGGCGTTGGTCGAAGTCTCGGACTATGTCTTCCGGGGTGCGTCGGCCGGTACGGCCGTTCTGGCATCCGCCGTTCCGGCCTGTTCGTCGCCTGCTCCGCCCGGCGGGGTGCGCTGCCTCGCGGTGGTGGCCTGGCAGGTCACCGTGGTGGTCCGTTGAACGCCTCATGGGCGGACGGGCCCGGACCGATGCCTGCGGTCCGGGCCCGTCCTTCACGTACGGGTCAGCTGGTGCTGACCGCGGTGTCGTCGATCACGAACGAGGTCTGCAGGGTGGAGTCCTCGGTGCCGGTGAACTTGATGGCCACCGTCTGCCCCGCGTACGAGGACAGGTCGAAGGTCTTCTGCGCGTAGCCGGTGTTCTTGTTGAGGTTGGAGTAGCTCGCCAGGGTCGTGGAGTTCGCCTGGACCGTCAGCTTGTCGTAGGCGGTCGCGGTGGTCGTCTCCGCGGTGTCGATGTGAAGGTAGTAGCTGAGGGTGGCGTGGCAGCCGGCCGGGATGGTCACTGTCTGGGAGAGCGAGTCGGTGTGGGTGGAGCCGTAGCCGTTGAGCCAGGCCTTCCAGGAGCCGGAGTGAGCGGCCTCGCCGCTGCCGTTGTCGACCACGCCGGTGGTGGCGGTCCAGGGACTGGCGCTGCCGGTTTCGAAGCCCTGGTTGCCCAGGAGCTGGGCCGGGGTGCAGCCGCCGCCGGTCGGGGTGACGGTCCAGGTGAAGGAGGTGCTGCCGCTCGCGTTGGTGGTGTCCTTGGCCGCGACCGTCACGTTGTAGCTGCCCGCGGTGGTCGGCGTACCGCTGATCAGGCCGGTGGAGGCGTTGATCGACAGGCCGGGCGGGAGCCCGGTGGCGCTGTAGGTGAGCGTCTGGCCACTGGCGGAGTCGGTGGCCTGGATCTGCAGGGAGGCGGCCGTGTTGACGGTGGTGGACCGGCTGCCGGGGTTGGTCACGGTGACGGTGTTCCCGCCGGTGGAGCCGCCTGCGAAGGCGGCGGTGCCGTTGGGGGTGCCCAGACCGGTCGGGCCGTCGTAGCCGGACTTGGCGGTGCAGAGGTAGCTGCCGCTGCAGGAGCCGTTGGCGCCGCTGGTCACGTCGTTGAGCGAGGAGGTGTGGGCGTACGGGTACGCCGACGGGTAGGTGCCCGCGGCCGGGGTGCCCGCCAGGGCGTAGACGGAGGCGATGATCGGCGCCGAGGCGCTGGTGCCGCCGTAGACGTTCCAGCCGCTCGCCTGGTAGCTGTCGTAGACGGCGAGCCCGGTGGCCGGGTCGGCGACGGCGGAGACGTCGGAGACGGTGCGCTTGGCGCAGCCGCTGTCGGTCTGCCAGGACGGCTTGGTGGTGTAGGCCGAGCAGCCGGAGCCCGCACCGTTGCCGCCGGAGCTGGCGCCCCAGACGGACTCGGACCAGCCGCGGGAGGTGCCGCCGGCGCGGGTCAGGGACGTGCCGCCGACGGAGGTGACGTACTGGGAGGCCGCCGGGTACTCGACTCCGTAGCCGCTGTCACCGGAGCTGACGGTGATGGCGACGCCCGGGTGGTTGAAGTACGAGGCGTCGGAGCTCGGGTCGGTGGAGTCCTCGCCGCCGCCGTAACTGTTGGAGACGTACTTCGCCCCCATGGTCACCGCACGGTTGACGGCTGCGCCCAGGTCGGCCATGGAGGGCTGGTTCGCCTCGACGAGCAGGATGTGGCACTGCGGGCAGACGGCGCTGACCATGTCCACGTCGAGGGAGATCTCGCCGGCCCAGCCGGAGTCGGCGGTCGGGTAGTTGGTGCCGCCGTTCTGGTCGACCTTCTTGAAGCAGCCGTTGGCGGTCGTGCAGGCCGGGAGGCCGTACTGGGAGCGGTACGTCGCCAGGTCGGACTCGGCGTTCGGGTCGTCGTAGGCGTCGATGATGGCGACCGTCGCCCCGGCGCCGGCCGAGGCCGGAAGGGCGTACGCACCCTGCAGGTCGGTGGGGCCGTAGCCGGACGGCAGGATGTTCGGGGCGAGGCTGAGCTGCTGCTTGAGGTCGGTGCGGGCGAGCGCGTGGCAGGACATGTACCCGGGCTTCGTCGGCTCCGAGCAGAGCCGCTGGGTGTGGGCGGTGGAGGCGGCGGGCGTGGCGGGCGCCGTCGAGGCCGCCGACGGGGAGGCGACGGCGAGTAAGCCGCCGGATATCAGGGCCGCGGCCCCGAGTACGGACGTCGCGGCGCGGCGGGTCAGTCTTCCGGCGCGGCTGGTGGATTTCGATTGCAATGAACTGCCCTCCATGGGGGGTCGGATCCCCGCGGCGTGGGATTGGCCCACACACGTAATGACCTGTCCATGACATGTCTTCGCGTGTGCGGGAACGCCGCGGACTACGAGTGGCACTGGTTCATTGATCTGGCTGTCACCACGTTCAGTGGTGGCCACCGCAGAACGTAGTGAGAATCAGGCCCAAGGGGATACCCGCTAAAAGCAAAGGATTGCTTTCGGTCAGTGATCTACGGGTATACCGTGTGCTGTCATGGAGTTGGAGGACGGCGCGGTCAACGACCTTGTCGCGCTAGGGCTTTCACGCTACGAGGCACGGGTCTACCTCGCGTTGGTGACGAGGGAGTCGTACACCGCGGCGGAGGTGGCGCGCGCGGCACAAGTCCCCCGCCAGCGGGTCTATGACGTACTCGACGCACTGATACGAAGGCGCCTCGCCATCCCGCGTCCCGGACGGGTCGCGGCGTTCTCGGCCGTGTCACCCGAGCTGGCCCTCACCCGGCTGATGGCCCTTCAGAGGGAGTCGCTGGAACGACTGGACCAGGCATCGGCGGCCCTCGCCACGGCGCTGACCCCGGTCTGGACCGCCGGGCAGACCCACACCGACCCGCTCGACTACATCGAGGTATTGCGCGACCCCAAGGCGATCGCCGAACGGTTCGCGAGCATCCAGGAGCATGCCGCACATGAGCTGCTCAGCTTCTGCAAACCGCCCTTCGTCGCCCCCGCAGCCAATACGGAAGGCATCAGGACCGTCCGCAGGCTGCGCCGGGCCGGGGGCACCGCCCGCGCCGTCTACACCCATGACGCACTCGGCGACGCGGATGTGCTGGAGAACGTACGCCGGTTCGGCGAGGCGGGCGAGGAGTCCCGGTTCGCGCCGGACCTTCCGCTGAAGCTGATCGTCGCCGATGCCTCGCTGGTCCTGTGCGACATGCCCGACCCGATGGCCGGCACCGGAGCCACCACCGCTCTGTTCATCGAACACCCGGCGCTGGCCGCTTGTTTGAGGATGTCGTTCCTGACCGTCTGGGACCAGGCCGAGGCGGTGGCCGAGCTGAGCCACCCGGGACACCCCTGAGGGGCCGGTTGTTCGGTTGAAGGGCGTGAGTCTGTGGTGTGGTTCAGCGGATGGCGACCACGACGTGGCTGTGGCCGAACTGCCAGACGGACCCTGCCTGACTGAATCCGGCCCCGCGAAGCAGCCTCAAATGGCCTGACAGCGTCAGGTCATTGCCTTCGCACTGCGGATGCCGGCCGTGGTCGTGCCGGGCAAGGAGTGGGGGCCGGCTCCGGGTCGCAGGCCGCATCCGACCACCAGGACTCCCAGTCCTCGGCGGTGTCCAGGTGGCGCTCGGTGCGGCGCTGTCCGATGTGGAGGGCGAGTTCGGAGACGCGTCGCGTCCGGGCTGATGTGGTCCCCGTTAGCGTTCGAGCGTGTCGATCAGGTCGACCAGGAACTTTGGCGAAGTGCCGAAGCGGCTGCGGCGGGACGGGGTCCTCGTGCCGGCCACCGCCGTCCAGCAGTCGATGAGTTCCCGCCTCAGCTCCGCGGTGACTGCCCCTCGACGGGTGATCTGGAAGAACTCGGGAGCCTTGTGCAGCGTCATGTTCAGCAGCCTCTCCGAGCATCGTCGAGGGGGAGTCACCAGGAGAAAGTCTCGAATCCCTATCGGCTGCTTCCGTAGGGGAGCAATGCCATCTCGCGGGCGTTCTTGATCGCCGCGGCGAGTCGTCGCTGCTGCTGCGACGTGACGCGCGTGACGCGGCGGCTGCGGATCTTCCCGCGGTCGGAGATGAACTTCCTCAGCAGGTCAGTGTCCTTGTAGTCGATGTAGGTGATCTTCGCAGCGTCAAGGGGGTTGGGGCGGGATTTCACCGGCTTGTGAGTGATCTGGCGACGGGCCATGAGGATTCCTTGGAGGTCGTGGAGGAGGGAGATTCTCGGTCCCGGAGGGTCAGGAAACCGGGTCGAGGAGGGAGTCGAAGGTGGCGGGGAGCGTCTTCCAGGCCTCGCGTCCCGCCGCGTACTCGGCGTCGGTCAGCAGGCAGGACTCCAGTAGTTGTTCCAGGCCGTGCCGGTCGAGGCCGGGGGAAGTGAAGACGAGGTGCTGACAGCAGTCGCCGTGGTCCGGGTGCCAGTCGAGTGAGGCTGCCGCTCTGCGCATCGGCGGCACCAATTCCCACGCGGCGTCCGGGAGGGAGGCCAGCCAGGGGCCGGCGTTCTCCACGCACAGGGCACCGCCGGCGGCGTCCCAGGCCAGCAGGGTGTCGGGGCGGTCCGCGAGCCAGAAACGGCCGCGGCTGCGGGCGGCGGCGCAGCAAAGGTCTTCCAGGGCCTCGTAGAGGCGTTCGGGGTGGAAGGGGCGGCACCGGTGCCAGACGAAGGTGGTGACTCCCGCTTCCTCTGCCTCCTGGGGGAGCAGCGCGCACGCCGGGTGCTGGGCGGCAGCTGCCGCTTCCATGTCGAAGCCGGCGAACGCCAGCTCGGCGAGTTCTCCGGACCCGGCGGGCACCTGGCGGGCGGTTGGGTGGAGCTGGGCCAGGAGGGCTCGGTCCTCGTCGTCGGCGTCATCGCTGTCGACGAGGGCGAGTACGGGCGCGTACTCAAGCTGCCGTGCCCAGGTATCCCCGACGGTGCGCTGGTCGGAGGCCGCCGCTGCGAGCCCTACGTCGGCCAGGTCGTCGCCGTTGACGAGGTACGGGAGCACGAGCGCGGGGTCGACGGCGGTGATCACGCCGGTGAGGTCGAGTGCGTCGGCGCCGTGTGCGACCACGACCTCGGCCATCCCCTTGGGTTCGACCGAGTCCCAGAGCTCGACGACGGCCAGCTGGGTCAGGCCGCTGTCGGCCAGCCGCTCCAGCTCGGGGATCAGGTCCTCGCGCAGGGCACAGCAGGCGCAGTCGTTGAACAGCGGCGCCTCGCCTCGGGACAGCTCGCCCGAGGCGTCGCGCACCAGCCGCAGCACCGTGCCCGCTGGTGCCGTGGCCAGGTCGTGGTGGAGGGCGACGCTGCCGGGGACGGCACGCAGCAGGCGGTCCACGACCTCCTTGCGGGTGTCGGAGTGGAGCCCGCTGACGATGACGACGGGCAGGGTCACGCCTTGCTCCCGTAGCGGCGCTGGAAGCGCTCAACGCGGCCGGCGGTGTCCAGGACGCGGGCGGTGCCGGTGTAGAAGGGGTGGCTCTGCGAGGAGATCTCGACGTCGATGACGGCGTAGGTGTTGCCGTCCTCCCACTCCACCGTCTTGTCACTGGTGGCGGTCGAGCGCGTGAGGAAGGCGAAGTCGGCCGCCTTGTCGCGGAAGACGACGGGGCCGTAGGCGGGGTGGATTTCAGGCTTCATGGATGTGTCCTTCGGGCAGGGAGGGGCGGGGTCAGCGTTCTTCGCGGAAGTCGACGTGGCGGCGGACCACCGGGTCGAACTTGCGCAGCACCATGCGGTCGGGATCGTTCCGGCGGTTCTTGCGGGTGACGTAGGTGTAGCCGGTCCCCGCCGTGGAGCGGAGCTTGACGATCGGGCGTACTTCGTTGCGAGCCATGGCGCTAGTATATGACAATGAATTCCATTACCAACAAAGAGACGTCTCAAGAGAGGCAGGTAACCCCTTGTCCGCCCACTGCCAACTGACCGGCGCCCAGCCAGGCTTCGGGAACGCCATCTCCCACTCGCACCGGCGAACCTCACGCCGGTTCGACCCGAACGTCCAGCGCAAGCGCTACTGGCTTCCCGGCGAGGGTCGGTACGTGCGGCTGAGGCTCTCCGCCAAGGCGATCAAGACCGTGGACACCATCGGTGTCGAGGCTGCCGTGGCGCGGATCCGGGCCCGGGGGGTGAAGGTCTGATGGCCAAGCAGAGCAAGATCGCGCAGAACGAGAAGCGGAAGACGGTCGTCGCGCGGTACGCCGCCCGGCGTGCCGAACTGAAGGAAGTCATCCGGCGCTCGTCCTCCACGGAGACCGAACGCGCGGCCGCGATGGCACAACTGCGCAAGCAGCCCCGCAATGCCAGCGCGACCCGGGTCCGCAACCGCGACAGCGTGGACGGGCGGCCCCGCGGACACATCCGGAAGTTCGGGCTGTCCCGGGTGGGCATGCGCGAACAGGCGCACGCCGGATTCCTCCCCGGGGTCACCAAGTCGTCCTGGTAGGCCGGTAGTCCAGCAGACCGGCAAGGCAGGCGTGCCCACGTCTCCGGTGGGATGTGGGCACGCCGGAGAAGCGGAAGGTGATGTCAGTAGCGTGGGAGGCTCCATGAACCACGGATCACCGGGCCGGTCGACACGACCGTTCACCCCGGTTGTCTGTGTGAACTGCCAGAGCCCGGCGAGTGGTCAGGTGATCGACCGGCTGCGACAGGCTGTCCGTGGCTGCCCCCACGCGGTGATGGTCTCGACCGGACGCCTGGGCAGCCTCCTGCGGTGCCGCCGCACCGCCGGTCTGCATGCCGCAGTCCAGCCATGCACCCGGGACCGCAAGCCCCATGGCGCTGCCGTACGCCTGGGGCCGACGGCCGATGAAGCCGACGCCGAAACCGTCGCTGTATGGCTGCGGGCGGGCTTGCCGGACGACGGCACTCTGCCGTCCCGCCTGCGGCCAGCACCCGCGCCCCCGCGCGTCGCCCACCTCGACTGATGGGAAGCCGATTGTCCAAGGGCCTGCTGAGCGTGGTCACCGGGAACACCCCCGGTGTCCGGGGCCTGGTGGTGGATCACTTGCTGCGTGCCAGCCCGCGTGCGGCGGTGCTGGCCGTGTCGATCCAGGACCGCGGCAGCGGATATCCGGTGGTGCAGCGGTTCACCTCCGGAGCCGGTACGCAGCTGCGAGAAAACCTGACGCGGGGCGCGACCGGGGATCCGGTGGTGATCCTCCGCCAGGACCTGCTGGCCATCCGGCGAGCGATGACACGGCCCCACGTCATCCTCGCCCTGCCACAGGAGCTGGATGTCCTGCCGCTCCTGGTGGAGCTGTGGCGGCCCCGGATCGGCGTGAGCTCCCTCGGGGACCACTATGATCCCGGGCCGGTTCTGGCCGGTGTCGACCCGGCCTCCTTCACGGCCGACCTCGGATGCGTCCACCGGGCCGTGCCGCTCTGGGATGGCTCGGGCGGTGTCACGCCCACGACCCCGGCCGCGATCGCCGCCCGGCAGGTCGAGTCGGCGGACGCGCTGATCGTTCCCATGCCGACGGGTGGCGACAGCCCGTGGGTGCCCGGGGCTGCGGCGCTGATCGGCCACCTCAACCCGCACGCCTGACGGTCCACGACGACGGGGATCTGGCGGCCGGACTTCCGCCCTTCCTCACGCAGCCGGCTCCGACCGGTGCGAGCGAGGGATGGCGGACACGGCTCGAACCGGTGATTCTGCCGTACTCACCCGGAGACAGCAGGCATGGTGTGAATTCGGTGCTGTGGCAGGCGCGGCGACCGCTGCACCCCGAACGGCTTGCGGACGCTCTGGGAGCGGTCATGATGGGCGTGGCCCGCAGTCGTGGCCACCTGTGGCTGTCCAGCCGTCCTGACGCCGTCGGCACCTGGCGCTCGGCCGGGGCGCACCTGGAACTGCTCGAAGCCGACCGCTGGTTGGAAGCCGGGACTGCACCGCCTGGGAGGCGGCCTCACCCCAGCGGCGGACTCTCGCGTCATGGTTCTGGCACGACTACTACGGCGAGCGGCGCAACGAGATCGTCTTCACCGGCATCGACCTGAACGAACAACGGGTCCGTTCCGCTCTGGACGAAGCCCTGCTCACTGACACAGAACTGTCGCGCGGCCAGGAGTACTGGACGGCCGCGCCTGACCCGCTCCTCGGTAGTCCCTGACCTCCACGGGGCTCAGCGACGCCGGGAACTGATGAGGAGCCCGGTCAGGGCGATGCCCATCCAGGCGGTGAGGTAGGTGAAGGCCGCGGTCGGGGAGACGGCGGTCCAGAGGATTCCGGCGATGGCGCTGGCGGCGAGGTTGCCGAGGGACTGGACGGTGGGGAGCATGCCGAAGGCGGAACCGCGCAGGTCCTTGGGGGCGAGGGCGGCGACAGCCGAGTGCTGGGCGGTCTCGACCGCGCCGATGCCGGCACCGGCCAGGACGAACGGGATCACGAGAAGCCCGATGGCGGTGGCGTCGACGGTGAACAGGCCGTAGGAGAGCGCGAATGCTGCGACTCCGCCGGCCAGGACCAGGACCGGCCCGCGTCGGCCGAGCCGGTCGGAGAGCCGGCCGGCCGGGACCGAGGCGATGGTGGCGGCTACGTTGTAGGCGGTGTAGAGACCGAGCGCGATCGTCGTCGCGGTCTGCGTACCGTGTTCGGGAGTGAGTAGCTCCGAAGCGCGCAGGATCAGCAGGGTTGCGGCGACGTTTCCGACCTCGAATGCGGCAACAGCCGCCAGCAGCTTGCCGAGGTCGCCCTTGAGGACGGGCTTGACGCGGAGCTTGAGCGGGACTTTGTCCCGGCCTATGGGGCGCGGGGTCTTGCGGATCGCATAGACGATCGCGCCGGCCGCGAGGAGACCGGGGATGACGGAGAGGCCGATGGCCCACTGGACTCCCAGCCAGGCGACGAGGCCGAGGGCGAGGAGCGGGCCGAAGATCGCGCCGAGGTTGTCCATCATCCGCTCGAACCCGTAGGCCCGTCCGTACGCTTTCGCGGGAACGATGTCCGCCAGGAGCGCGTTTCGGGCCGGCACACGCAGGCCGCGAGCGGTCCACGCGGCAGCGCGAAGCAGACCGACCTGCCACACGGCCGTGGCCCCGGCGGTCGCCGCGCCCAGGACGGCGGTGGTCGCGTAGCCGCCGACTGCGACCTTGCGCCGCCTCGACGGGTCGTCGGTGAGAACGCCGCCGCCGAAGCGGGCCGCGCCCGCGAGGGCATCGGAGATCCCTTCGATCGCGCCGAGGGCGGCGGCCGGGGCTCCCAGGGTGGAGGTCAGCAGCGAGGGCAACAGAGCGGTGGGGATCTCGTGGCCGACGTCGGCGAGGAAGCTGGCGGATCCGATGCCCCTCACGCCCGGCGTGAGCCATTTCTCCTGGTCGGGGGTGATGTCGGCGGGCTGTGAGGTGTCGGTCATGGCTGGCAGTCTGCCCAGTCGCAGGTACCGGCGGGAACGGGAGGATCGGTCGAACCTGCCAGGCCTTTCCCGGCTGAGCAACGGAAAGAAGGCCGCCCCTGCACCGTTGGGTGGCAGGGGCGGTGATACCGGGCCGGGCAGTGCCGTGGCTGCGACCACTGCCCGGCCCGGAGTCTTCAGGCCTGCGGCACCGGCTCCAGGTGCTCGTACTCGCAGGTGTCATCGATGCCGAACGTGTCCCACGGTGGGAACGGGTCGCCGTGCGGCAGGGTTTCTCCGTCGGCCATCAGGCAGCCGGCCAGGGCGGCTTGCAGGGCTTCGGTGCGCAGTCCGGTTCCGATGAAGACCAGTTCCTGGCCCTGGGTGGTGTCCGTATCGCGGGCGCCGGAGGGCTCGAAGCGGGCCACGGCGCCGGCCTGCGACCAGAGACCGGTCGTGTGCATGCGGCTGGCCAGCCAGAAGAAGCCCTTGGAGCGCAGGATCTGGCCGAAGGTGCCGCTGTCGAGGCCTTTGGTGACGAAGTTCCACAACCGGCCCGGGTGGAAGGGGAGGTCGGAGCGGAAGACGGCGGAGGAGATCCCGTACTCCTCGGTCTCCGGGACGTGGTCACCGTTGAGTTCCATGACCCAGCCCGGGGCCTCCTGAGCGCGCTCCAGGTCGAACAGCCCGGTCCCGAGGACCTCGTGGAGCTCCACGCGTCCGCGGGTGGCGGGCACGATCTGCGCGACGGGGTTGAGGCGGGAGAGGGCTGCTCGGAGCCGGTCGGCGCTGCGCTTGCCGACCAGGTCGAGTTTGTTGAGCACGATGACGTCGGCGAACTCGATCTGGTCCATCAGGAGGTCGCTGACGGTGCGCTCGTCGTCCTCGTACTGGTCGAGTCCGCGCTCGGCGAGGCCGTCCCCGCCGGTCAGTTCGGGCAGGAAGTTCGCCGCGTCGACGACCGTGACCATGGTGTCGAGCCGGGCGAGATCGCCGAGGGTGGCGCCGTCGTCCCGGGGGAAGGCGAAGGTGGCCGCCACCGGCATGGGCTCGGAGATGCCGCTGGACTCGATGAGGAGGTAGTCGAAGCGGCCCTCGCGGGCGAGGTGGTCGACCTCCTCCAGCAGGTCGTCGCGCAGGGTGCAGCAGATGCACCCGTTGGTCATCTCGACCAGGCGCTCCTCGGTGCGCGACAGCGCGGCCTCGCCACCGCGCACGAGGGCGGCGTCGATGTTGATCTCGCTCATGTCGTTGACGATGACCGCGACGCGCAGGCCCTCGCGGTTGCCCAGGATGTGGTTGAGCAGGGTGGTCTTGCCCGCGCCGAGGAATCCGGACAGGACGGTGACGGGCAGACGGCCGTCGGTGGCGCCGGTCATCGACTCAGCCCTCGGGGCGCAGCAGGCCGCGCTCGTACGCCTTCAGCAGCCGCTGCGGCACGAGGTACACGGAGCCGTTTATGGTGAGGGGCGCCAGCTGCGGGGTGGTGGCCTTCCACTGGGCGCGGCGGTGGCGGGTGTTGCTGCGGGACATCTTCCGCTTGGGAACGGCCATGGCGAATCTCCTCGGTAGGCGAACGATCGCAGACGCTATATGAAAATGGATTCCATTGCCAAATTAGGGCGTGAGCAGGGTTAGCGGATCCTCGTCAGTGACCTGCTCGACGGAACGGTGCAGCGTCCAGTGCCGAGCTTTGCCGTTCATGGGCAGCGCGGTCACGGTGGTCTTGACGGGTGGCCGACCGGGTTCGGTGGAGGCGAATTGCCGGATGATGACGGCCGTGTCGTCGTCGAGGCCCAGCAGGCGGTGTACGGCGTCTTTGAGGCTGGACAGGTGCGGTGATCGGTGGGACAGGGGAATGCCTGGCGGCATGGATCGCTCACCTTCGGTGGGTCGGCAGCGTGCGCAGATGCCGCTGAGCTCGATGGTGTGCTCAAGGTCGGTGAAGCCGCCGCTGCGGCCGGCGTGGGCGGCCCAGCGCTCCACGACATTGGTGTTCACCGGCCGGCTGCGTCCTCATTCAGATCTATCTCGGAGGCGCTGTCGTGTGCCTGGTGGTCTTGCCTGTGCGTCCTCGCCCTGTCCCGCCGACGCGAGCAGCTTCAGCAAGAACCTCGAAGCCTTCATGACCGGCTCGATCGTCACCGTCACCAGCCAGGACCTGGCCACCACGGCATGCGTAGGCGCCGTAGTGCTCGTTGTCCTCCTCGCGCTCCACAAGGAGCTGCTGTACGGGGCGTTTGACCCCGAGAGGCAGCGCGCCGCCGGCTATCCGGTGGCCGCCCTCGACCTGCTGATGCTGCTCCTGGTCGAAGCGGTGATCGTCGTCACTGCCCCGGCCATCGGCGTCATGCTGGCCATGGCCCTGATCGTCGGCCCCGCCGCCACCGCCTGCCTGTGGACCGACCGCATCCGCACCACGACGCTCATCTCGAGGGGCGTCGGCACCGGCTCCTGCGCGCTCGGCCTGGAGCTGTCCACGCGGTGGAACCTCGCGGCGGGCGGCACCATCACCCTTGTGATCGCGGCAGTCTTCCTCCTCTCCTTGCCGTCGCTGCGCACAGCGGCGTACGTCGCTACGGTGGCGCCTGCCCTATGAGCAGACGACTTCCTCGGTCAGGGCCTTTCGGCGTAGCTGCGTGGTCAGTCCTGCCGCCAGAGAGGTGAGCGCGGCCAGGCAGGCGAGCAGGAGTGCGGTCCGCACGCCCACCGCGTCGGCGAGTACGCCCGCGGCGGCCGCGCCGAGGGGCTGGCTGCCCCAGGCGATCATCCGAGCCGTGGTGTTGACCCGCGCCTGGAGGTGGTCGGGGGTGAGCCGCTGGCGGATGACGATGCCGTTCAGGCTCACGAGGGTGTTGGAGGCCTGCCACGCGGCCAGGGCGGCGAGGCCCACGGCGAGTCCGGGCGACTGGGCCCAGCAGGCGAGGAAGAAGGCGTTGGCGGCGAGTCCGGCGAGGGTGATCCAGCCGACGGGTACGGTCTGCTGGAGCCGGGGCAGTGCGGTGGCGGCGATGAGTGCGCCGGTGGCGGCCGCTGCCCAGAAGAGGCCTATGCGTCCGTCGTCGAGGCTCAGGTCGAACCGGCGGACGGCGGTGACCACTATGAGCCCGACGACGGCGCCTTCGGTGAAGCTGTTGCCGATGCCGAGAAGGGTCAGGGGGCGCACGATCGGGTGCCCGCGTATGTAGCGCAGCCCCTCCGCCATCTCCCCGACGAGTGCGCGGTGTGCGGGTGGCCGGTCGTCAGCTGCGGTGCGATCGGCCACGGCGAGCGGGAGTCGGGTCAGGAGGAGCGCGGCGGCCGCGTAGCTGAGGGCGTCGAGCGTGACGGCGGCGGGGGCGCTCAGGGTGGCGACGAGGATTCCGGCGGCGGAGGGACCCAGCAGGCCGATCAGGGTGCTCGCGCTCATCATGCGTCCGGTCGCGCGGGCAAGGCCGTCGCGTCCCACGAGTGTGGTGAGGGCCCCGAACGCCGCGGCGTCGAAGAATACGAAGACCGCCGAGACCGCCGGTCCGGTCACCATGAGCTGCGCCGTGGTGAGCAGGTCGAGGGCGGCCGCGACCGGTATCGCGGCTATGAGGGCGGCGCTGCACCAACTGCATAGGCTCATCGTGCGGCGCCGGTCCCACCGGTCGGCGAGTGCGCCCGCCGGCAGGCCGAGCACGAGGTAGGGCAGGGCCTCCAGTGCGGTGAGCAGGCCGCTGAGCGACGCACTTCCGGTGCGTGTGTACAGCAGGACCGGCAGCGCGACTGCGGTGATCGAGGAGCCGGCCCAGGAGACGGCTCGCGCGGTGAGGAAGAGGCCGAAGCCGGTGCGGTGGGCCATGGTCGGGCTCCTGGGACGGTGGTGGGCGGACGCCCCTGGGGGTCGGGGACGGCCGGTTCCCCCAGGGGCGTGGTTCGGGGTGAGTGCTCAGGAAGCGTCGGGGTGCAGGGCCTTGGCGAGAGCCACGGTGCCGTCGACCGCGCGCAGTTCGGAGAAATCGGCGGCCGGCACCGCGACGAGCCGGTGGTTAACGACGGCCTTGGTGGCGCCGAGGTGGCTGCGCAGCCATGCCTCGGAGGCGGCGCGGTCCTCCTCGCCCGTGTAGTTGTAGACGAGGACGTCGGGGTCCTTCTTGGCGAGGTCCTCGGCGGAGTAGGGGCCGAAGTTGCTGCCTGCGGGCACGGTGGCGGTCAGCAGGTCGTTGCCTCCTGCCCGGCGCAGGATGTCGGTGTAGAGGCCGCCGGACAGTGCGTAGAGCTGTTTGTCGACGATCTGCACCATGGCGACCGGGGTTGCGGTCCGGGCGTCGACCGTCTTGTCGACGGCGGCCAGGCGCTCGCGCAGGGCGGTCGCGGCCTTTTGTGCCGGGGCCTTGGCGTCCAGCAGGGTCCCGAGTGCGGTGAGGTCCGCGGTCGTGGCGTCGAGGGTGGCGGTGCCGGTGGTCTGGGGGCAGAAGGCGCTGTCGATGTATACGGGGACGCCCAGCTTGGCCAGTTCGCCGATGGTGGGGAGCTTGGTGCCGTCGAACTGGTACTCGCCGTCGGCCAGGATGAAGTCGGGCCGGGCGGCGAGCAGGGCCTCCCGGGAGATTTCACCGGGCGCGAGGACCTTGAGCGACTTGTACGCATCGGCGTAGGCGGGCTTGGGCGGGGACTGGTTGGTCCAGGTCTGGCCGGCGATGCGGTCCTTCAGGCCGAGCTCCAGGAGAAGTTCGGTGTTGGAGGGGAAGAACGACACGATGCGCTCGGGTGCGTGGTCGACCGTGACGGTACGGCCGCAGTTCTTGGCCTGCGCCGGGTACGTCGTGCGGTTCCCGGCATCCGCCACCGCGGCGGCGGGCTTGCCGGAGTCGGCGGGAGCGGGCGAGCCGCATGCGGTGAGCAGGGCGGCGAGCCCTGCCGCCGTGCCGGCGAGGGCTGGTCGCGTCCGCCGGCGCAGGGACTGGGATCGGGCTGTGGGGTGGTTCATCTGGCTACTCCGTTGTTGCAGGTGCGGGGACGGGGGCGGGAAGGGGTGCGAAGCTCAACTGGGGTCGCCCGGTGCGCGGATGCGTGCCGAGCACGGCATCGACGTGAAAGACCTCGGCCAGCAGCTCCGGCGTGAACACGTCCCGCGGCGCCCCGGAGGTGACGAGGCGCCCGTGATGCAGGACGTGGACGCGGTCGCAGTACGCGGCCGCGAGGTTGAGGTCGTGCAGGGCGGTGAGCGTCGTGACGTTCAGGTCGCGGACGAGCTCCATCAGGTCCAGCTGTGTACCGATGTCGAGGTGGTTGGTCGGCTCGTCCAGCACCAGCAGTCCGCCTTGCTGGGCGAGGGCGCGGGCGAGCAGGACCCGCTGTTTCTCGCCGCCGGAGAGGGTGGCGTACGGGCGGTCCGACGTGTGCGCCATGCCGACGCGGTCCAGTGCCTCCTCGGCGATGCGGCGGTCGGTGGAGCGGTCGGCGGACCAAGGCGCGCTGTGCGGGGTCCGGCCGGCCGCGGCGACTTCGGCAACGGTGAAGTCGAAGGCGGCCGGATTCTCCTGGGCGACCACGGCCGTCCGGCGTGCGGCGGTGCGCGGGGTCAGGGTCCGCCACACGTCGTCACTGCCGACGAGTACCGCTCCCGAGCTGGGGCGCAGGGCCCGGTAGACGGCGCGGAGCAAGCTGGACTTGCCGCTGCCATTGGGTCCGACGATGCCCGCGATCTCACCGGGAGCCGCGTACAGGGTGGCAGCGGTGACGACCCGCGAGCCGCCGATGTCGAGGGTCACCGCCTCCAGGCGCGCTTCCATCAGCGGGGCGGGCGCCGACAGGGTCAGGTCGTTCATCAGGATTCCCCTCCCGCACGGTCGAGGCGCAGCAGCCACAGGAAGAAGGGAGTGCCGGCCACGGCGGTGAGGATGCCGAGGGGCAGTTCCATGGGCGCGGCGACGGTACGGGCCGCCACGTCGGCCAGTACCAGGAAGAGCGCCCCGGCCAGTGCGGCGGCGGGCAGCAGGGAGCGGTGGTCGGCACCGATGAGCAGGCGCACGCTGTGCGGCACGACCAGGCCGACGAAGGAGATGCCGCCGGCGACGGCGATGACGGCGGCCGTCAGTACGGCGGACACGGCAAGGAGTTGCAGCCGCAGCGCGTCCACCCGTACGCCGAGGAGGACGGCGGTTTCCCCACCCATCGCGAGGGCGTTGAGCGAGCGCCCGTGCAGCAGCAGCCACGCCGTGCAGGTGACGACGACTGCCGCGGGGAGACCGAGATCCTGCCACTGGGCGCCGGCGACCGAGCCGAGCAGCCAGAACAGCACCCCGGAGAGCTGGTCGGGCCGGGCCCGCAGCTGGAGGTAGCTGGTGGCCCCCTGGAGCAGGTAGGACAGGGCGACACCGGCGAGCACCAGCCGGGCGGGTGCGAGGGCGCCGTGTCTGCGGCCGAGGGTGACGACCAGCGCGAGGGTGGCGCAGGCTCCGGCGAAGGCAGCCGCGGATACCCCCAGGTGCAGCGGGCCGAGGAGGCCGGCCGGGGCGAGGGTGAGGACGGCGACGGCGGCGAGGGAGGCCCCGGAGGTGACGCCGAGGACGTAGGGGTCGGCGAGGGGGTTGCGTACGACGGTCTGGAGTACGGCGCCGGCGACGGCCAGTCCCGCGCCGGCGATCACCGCCAGCAGGGTCCGTGGTACGCGGGAGCCCCAGATGATGGCGTCATCGATGCCGCTGACCTGCGCGGGCCGTCCTGCGCCGGACAGGTGACCGACCAGGTCCTGCCAGACGTCGCCCATCGGCAGTGAGACCGCGCCGAGGGAGACCGAGGCAAGTGCGGCGACCGGCAGGAGCAGCAGCAGACAGGCCATCAGCCCGCGCACGCGCAGCACGCGGCGGGGAGCAGCCGTACGGACCGAGGTGTCCGGGGTGGGGTGGACGGCCCGGGCGGGACGAAGCCCGGCGCGGGGTCGGGACGGTGTGTTCGTCGCGCGCGGAGGGTCGGGCTCGCGCAGTGGGCCGGGAGGCGACGCCTCGTCGACTGCGTGCGGCGGGTTGGTCACGGCAGGCCCCTTCGGGGTGTCGATCAGGTAGGTCAGTGGGGCAGTGGCAGTGCCCGGCGCGGAGCTGTACCCAGGGCGGCGCCGAGCCGCTCGCCGCCGAGGAAGGGCATGCCGGAGGCCGTGTTGGAGTACAGGCCCGGGACAACCACGCGCACGACGCTCAGACCCGCCGCCCTGACATCGGGCGTCGTCACGTCCACGGCGATCACCTGGTGACCCGCCTTGCGTAGCCGCGCCACGAGCGCCTTGAGCGTTTCTCCGGCCGGGCGGCCCGGATCGATGGGCCTGGTGACCGGGCCGGCGGCGGGGGCCTCGGTCACCGCCAGCGCCAGTTCCCTCTCGAAGGTCTGCTGGACGTCCGGGTCGAGATAGAGCTGAAGGTGGCAGCCGTAGTCCACGACATCGCGAAGGTCCTCTCGGTAGACCGACCCGTAGTCGCGCTCCTTGCGCCATGGCTTGAGCGGGCTGCGCGGATCGGCGGCCGCCCGCATGTACGGCCCGTCGGGATCGTCGTAGTCGGCGCTGAACAGCTGGAGTTGCAAGGCCTCGCCGAAGGCCTTGAGGAGCGCGCCCTCGCGGTCTGCGCGAGCGGCGACGCCCAGGGTGAGATATCCGGTGGCCCTGTCACGGACGAGAGCCCCCGCGACCGGCATCCCGAACAGCTCGGGGAACGACACGAAGCGCGTGTCCAGGTCTCCGCCGGGGCCGCGGGCGAAACGCTCCAGCCACTGCGGCGGTGTGAGCGGGCGCAGACCGGCCCGCCCGTGCCAGCCGATGGTCATCGCGTCCCGCTCGACAACCTCGCCCAGCGCGCCGAGGCAGGCGTCCTCCCAGGTGGCGCCCGCGGCCAGACCCGCCTGGATAACCGGATTCGTCCGCGGGCCGCGCTGTTCGACATCGGCGGACACGTACGAGACCCAGACCAGGGACGCCGGGACGAGCACCGGTGCGCCGTCGGCGAGGTCGATGCCTTCGGCCCACTCCACTTCGAGGTCCCGGGTGAGCGCGGTCAGCGGAAAGCCCGCATCTGCGTACTGCTCGGCCCCGTAGAGCGCGAGGCTCTCCGGGTCGAGGGCGCGGGTTCCCTGCCCGCGCAGGTGCTGGTAGGAGGCGCGGACCAGGCCGCCGGGCACCAGATTGCCGCAGTACCGCTCGGCGGCCTCGCCGAGGGCCGCGCCGAGCACGGCATCCGGATCGGCGAACGCGTATCCGGCACCCGCCGCGTCGGCGGGCCAGGAGCAGAAGCGGGTGGTGTCGGACAGTTCGGAGGCGAGGAGTTCGAAACCGGCCGGGAAGCGGTCGGGGACGGCTCGGGGGGTGAGCTGGCGCACGATTCCGGTACGTGGATCGGTCAGCAGGGGGTAGGGCATGGAGATCCTCGGGTCCTCGTCAGGCCAGCGGCAGGGGGTGGGGGTACAACTCGTCCTGGCGCAGCGGCCTCCGGACCAGGCCGAGTTCGGCCGGTACGCGGTAGAGCCGCTCACCGCCCAGGTAGGGGAAGGCCGGGGGCGCGTTGCCGACGAGCCCGGGGACGACGACGCGTACGACGGCCAGCCCGGCCGCGGCGACGTCGGGGGTCGTCAGGTCCACGCTGTACGCGCGCAGCCCGGCGGCCGCGAGGCGCTCCAGGTAGACGCCGCGTGGGTCGTCCTCCCGTACCGCCGGGACCTCGCGGAATGTGGTGTGGGCCGGTCCGCGCAGGTGGTCCAGCGGGGCGCCCTGCATCCGGGGGTCCAGGTAGAGCTGGGCGATGGCCGGCAGGTCGGTCAGGTCGCGGTAGTCCCTGCGGAACGCGTCCCGGTAGCTGCGGTCGGCGCGATACGGGCGGAAGACGTGGCTCTCCAGGGTCCCGGAGCCGACGGCCTGCCAGACCTCGCTACCGGGCTCGGCAAGCTGCCGGGTGAGCGAGTACAGGCCGTACGCCTCGACCAGCGCCTTCTCCGCGGCGAGTTCGGGGGTCGCCCGGCAGGCGCTGCCGAAGGCGACCATGCCGCGCTCCGGGTCCTGGAGGAAGGCGGCGGCCACCGGTACGCCGAACTCGGACGGGATGTGTAGCAGGCGGACCGACGGGCCGGGTCCCTCGCCCGGGGCGGGCCCGCCGAGGCGGGCCGTGACCGTCGCGGCGTCGCTGAACGCGGGGGCTTCGGCACCGGTGCTCCACCAGAGGGTGGTGGCATCGCGTTCCATCAGCTCTTCGAGGGCGAAGCGCTCGGCGTGGGCGCGGTTCTCGCCGGCGGCGATCCCGGAGTAGACGAGGGAGTGGGTGGCGGGTTCGGCGGCGCGCGGGCCGTGGAAGTAGTCCAGCCAGGCCAGTGAGGCGGGCACCGTCACCTCTCCGCCGTCGTGCAGGTCCCGGCCCGCAGTCCAGGCCACGGGCAGGTCCCGTGTGAAGGGGGTGAAGGGGAAGCCGGGGGTGGCGTACTGGCCCGGGGAGTAGAGCGCGAGTATCTGCGGATCCACAGCCTGGTGGCCGAGGACCGTCAACTCGCGGTAGGAACACATGCGCAGGCCGCCGGGGATGGCGTTGCCACAGTACCGTTCCACGGCCTCACCGACGGCGGCCCGCCGCGCCCGCTCGCCGTCTCCGGCGGAGGCGCCGAAGCCGAAGCGGTCGGCCAGCCAGGGCGCGAACACATCGGTACGGCCGACGCTCGCGCCGTAGCCGACCCACATCCGGGGCAGTCCGGGGCGGCGGCGCTGCGGTTCCAGCCGGGTGATCAGCCCGGTCCGTGCGTCGAGCAGAGGGGAAGCTGCGGCGTTCACGGGGTGGGCTCCTCGGCGGTGGCGACGGGCAGTATCAGGCGGGTGCCGTCCACCGGCCGGGTGCGTACGGTCTGCTCCGCGATGGCGCAGACCGTGCCCCGATAGCGGTCCGCGCCGGTGCCGAGGGAGCGGGCCAGTCGGGGGAAGTCACTGCTCGTGACCTCCAGTTGGAGGCGTGAACCAGCGGGCACGGTGACATCCAGGGGAGTGAGTTCGATCGTGTACGGGCCCGCGCCCCGCGCGTGTCCGGTGTCCACGCTGCCCTGGGCGAGCTCCAGCCAGCGGCCATCGGCGGTGATCTCGCTCCAGCGCACGATCCAGTCCGTCGAGGCCGCGCTGGAATCGGCATCCAGCACGACGACCGGGTTCCCGGCGACCGTCATCGGCGCCTCCAGCGCCGCGCTGGTGAACCGTACGGCGTCGCGCCGGGCTGCCAGCGGCGCCCGGTCGACACCCGGTGCGCGGGAGGGGTAGGGGTCCGCGGGATCGTAGAGGAACCGGACAGCGCCGGCGGCGGCAACGGCATGCGGCGCGAGCGTCCCGTCCGGGTGTGCGTGCCAGACGGCTTCGGTGGAGGCCGGCGGCCACGACGCACCCGTGCGCCACCGGTCCGCGCCCACGGTGAACACCCGCGTCCCACTGGTCCCTTGACCCGTTCCGCCGAGCACGTGTCGCAGCCAGCCGACCTGGAGCGCCCCCAGGTCGAGGCGTCCCTGCGCTCCGTGTTCCCGGTCCCCGATCCGGGTGCCGGGAGTGTACGCGAGGTCGTGGCCCCACGGGCCGATCACCAGGGCACGGGACGGACGCGGGGTCAGGGCGCTGCCCGCGTGGTGGAAGTGCTCCAGCACTTCGTCGACGAGGAGGTCGTACCAGCCGCCGATGTGCAGGGCAGCCGCCGGAAGGTATTCGAGTTCGCCGGTGTCCGGGCCCTCGGCCCGGTGGTCGGGACCGTTCTCGATCACCTGGGCCCAGCCGGGGAGGCGCGCACCGAGCCGGTCGGCGAGCTCCATGACGGGGAGGTGGTCCAGCAGTCCGGGGCGCTCACGGAACATGAGCGTGGTCAGACCGTCGCGGCTGGTGCGTCCGTCGGCACGCTCCAGCCACCAGGCGGCGTGCTCGGCCAGCCGCAGGATGCCGCCGCGCTCGAACTTGGTACGGCCCAGCGCCATCGACGGCCCCATGCTGACCACGGCCCGAACCGCGTCCGGGCGTTCCGCGGCGAGAGCCCAGGCGGTGTTGCCGGCGTACGAACCGCCGTAGGCGACGAGCCGTCCGTCGCTCCAGGGCTGCTTGAGGATCCAGTCGGCCAGGGCCGCGCCGTCGCCGCGCTCGTTGTGGTACGGCTGCCAGGTTCCGTCCGAGTCGTAGCGTCCCCGCACGTCCTGGACGACGTAGGCGAAGCCCCTGCGCCGCCAGCCCGCACCCTCGGCGAGGTGGCTACTGCGACCGTACGGCGTACGGGTCACCACGGTGGGGACCGGCCAGGCGCTGTGCGGGGGGAGTTGCATGTCCAGGGCGAGGGGAGTGCCGTCCCAGCCGGCCACGCGCTCATTGGCCCGGACGGGCATGGGGGCGTTCATCCCGCGGCTCCCGCGGTGACGGGAAGGGGCAGTACGAGGTGCTGGGAAACCGTGGCAGTGGACGCATCCACGACCAACTGCACGTTGCGGGCCGCCGGTGTACCAGTCGTGCGCAGGCGCAGCAGGTCCTCGACCAGCAGCCCCGCGAGTACGGCGGCAGCGGCGGGGCCGGGCCACGGAACGGGCGGCAGGGCGTCGCCGGTCGCATCGGCCGCGTGGCCGTGGTCCAAGTACGCCCAGTGTGCTGCCAGTTCGTCGGGCAGGCCGGCCGCAGCGAGGATGCGGCCGCGGGTATCGGCGTAGCCGACGGTGGATCCGGGGACGGAGAGGGGGCCGAGGACGAAGCGCAGCCCCTCGGCGTGGCAGCGGTGCCAGGTGGTGGCGTGGCTCTTGCACCAGTCGTCGATCTGCTGCCAGCGCGCATCAGGAAGCCACCCGGCGCAGGAGACGACGGAGTCGGCGGCGCGGATCACCTCTTCGTCAAGAGGCCCTGTGCTGAGGCGCGCTGTGGGCGGAAGGAGAGCCGCGACCGCGTGCGCGATCGGGTTGTCGCCCTCGATGTGGACGCTCCACGGTGCGGTGTCCGCGTCGGCAGCCTGCCCATCGGCGGCGGTGGTGAGTACGCCGCGTGCGTGGAGCGCAGCACGAAGGGCGCGGCCGTTTTCATCGACCTCGGCCGGATCGGCGGCGCCGTAGACGTGCTTCTGGGCGGCGGACAGCAACTCGTGCGGACCGCGGATGCGGGTGAAGTGCCCGTCTGGCGAGCTGTGCCGCCAGCTTCCGTCGGGGCCCGGGTACAGGTGGTGCCCGCGAGCGATGCGGTCCATGGGGATTGCCTTCCTCGGTGGTGCCATGCCGTTCCGTCGATGGGTGCCGCCACCCGTGGCCCGGCCGCGGGTGGCGGCGTCGTGCGGGTCAGGCACCGGGGACCGGCGCTGCCCGCTCAGCGACTGCTCAGGCAGTCCAGGAGAACGGGTTGTGCACGAGGGCGTTGGTGCCGGGGCCCTGCGGGGCGGCCAGCGAACCGTCCGCCGCCAGGTCCTCGAACGCGAACGGGTTGTGCACGAGGGCGTTGGTCCCCGGACCCTGCGGGGCGGCCAGCGAACCGTCGGCCTGGAGCTCCTCGAAAGCGAGCGACTGCATGCGTGTCCTCCATCTGTAAGTGAAAACGGTTGTCGTTTTCGTCAACGCCCAGAGATTAAGCACAACGCTTGCGCTGCGCAAGGCCCTGCCCGAAATCCGGACCGCGGCGCTGTCTCCAGCCAGGAACGAGCGCGGTGTGACCGCGCCAATACGGCCCCCTTGCGTGTTCGGGGGCTCAACGGTGAGGGCCGCGGCAGTGGTTCGGTCCCGTCTGCCTGTCCGACTTCACCGGCGCTTTGCCCGAGCCGGGCTCACGCCGTACGGGGGCGTCACGGCCGGTATCCGCGCTTCGGGTTGCTTGGGCCGCTGCGGGTGTGTCGGTCCGGCGGCCGGCCGGGGTTCGTCGGCGGGTGCTGCTCCGAGGGTCGTCGAGAGGGCAACCGCGGCGGCACCGGCGAGGTGCTGGAGGCGGCCCACCGTCCGTGCTGCTCGGTCACTTCCGGCCGGGCCGGGAGCACGCGGGGGCATGGGAGGGGCGGCGGGGTTGCCAAGTCCTCCCATGCCCCCTGGTTGGATCAGGCGGATGGCGCAGTGAGCGCGCCCAATCGCGCCCCTGGAGTGACCAACTCGCGGCCGTGGCCTGAGCGCGGGTGCGCACGCGTATGGTCCGGATCTTGGTCCGAAGGAGTGTTGGCGTCCCTCCCGGGCCACCGTCACCTCCTGAAGGTGGGCCGAAGGCTGCCTGACATGATCGCTCCCACGGAAGCGGGAGGGTCGACATGAGATTTGGCCTGTATTTCTCGGTACCCATCGGTGCGGCGGCGCTGTTGCTCGCCGCGTCCGGTGTTGCGGCGATCAGTCGAGGCTGGCTGCTGCCCTGGCAGCGCCGGCACATCGTCCGCCCGCGCTTGTTCGGCTGGGCCCAACTGCTCGTCGCCGTCGCGCTCGGCGTCCAGTTGGTCGGCCTTTTGGTGGTCGACTCCGCCTACCGGTCTGCCGTCACCATGCCGGGCGTCGTGGGTCTCCTCTTCGCTTTGGTCCTGAGCACACGCGCCCAGCGTCCGCCGCGTACCCGGCAGGGCGGCTGAGCGCAGCTCTCCGTAGGGCCTTCGACGTCGGGAGCATGCTCACGTGTCCGATCCGTGCGCGGACATCCAGGGAGTCCGTGGCTGTCCTACGGCTCCCGGGCGTGACAGGGTGCGGCGGAGGCGAGCGCGGCCGCAGTTCGCGGCGCATTGAGCGGAGCGTCGCCCGCCCCTTCGTGCGGCGCCGGAGCCGGAGCCAGGGTGAGGGACGGGGGCTACGGGGAAGGGGGCGTCGGCCGAGGACGCCGAGGGCGTTCCCTGCCGAAGGCATCTGGAATGTCCTCGATGATGATCCGCACCGCCGCTCCCTCCTCTGTCGGTCTGGCTCCGGAGGAGCGTATGCCACGGTGCGAGGCCGGTCCGGTGTGTCTCGCGCAGAGGGTCGCCGCTCCTGCCGAGTGGTGTCAGGCGCTGACGTCGGTGCGTGCGGCGCGACGGGAACGCAGCAGCTCCAGGCCCACCGGGATGAGGGACACGGCGACGATGACCGCGATGATCGGCAGCAGGTAGCGGTCGACGTTGGGAACGGAGGCGCCGAGTGCGTAGCCGGCCAGGACAAGACCGGTGGTCCACAGCAGGCCGCCCAGGACCTGCCAGAGGGCGAAGGTGCGGGCCGGTACGTTCAGGATCCCGGCGAGGGGGTTCAGTACGGTCCGTACGATGGGCAGGAAGCGGGCCAGGACGATCGCTTTCGCATACCCGTAGCGCTCGAGGATCTCCGCCGCCCGTGCGGCGCCCTCGCTGATCTTGCGGGACTTCGTCCGGGTCAGGAACGCGGGCCCCGCCTTGCGGCCCAGCAGGTAGCCGGTTTGTGCGCCGGCCAGGGCGCCGGCTGCGGAGGCGAGCAGGACCCAGGGGAGCGACAGGTGCCCAGGAGAGGTGGCCGATCCCGCGCACAGCAGTCCCGCGGTGAACAGCAGCGAGTCGCCGGGCAGGAAGAACCCGAGGAGAAGGCCGGTTTCGGCGAACAGGATGACCGCGATGCCGATCGTTCCGAAGGCGGCCAGCAGGGACTGGGCGTCGAGCAGGTTCACGGCAAGGTGCACCGGCGTTGCGGTGGCGAGCAGTGCAAGGGGCATCGGCACGGTCCCGTCGATAATGGTGGTCGGGGTGGGGCTCACCGCCGCAGACAAGAGCTCCCGTGTCGCACGGGGGCGGCTCACCCGCCTCATGTCTACAGAACAGTAGTCGGTCTACCTCACTGTAGACGACCTTGTGAGAGGAACGTTCCATGACGGACAGCTCGAGCGAACGCCGGCCCGCTGGTGAGCTGGAGTCCAGCGTCCTGGCTGCCCTGTGGGCTGCGGGGAAGCCGCAGTCGGCGGCGCAGGTCAGAGCCGCGATACCGCAGCCGCTTGCCCGGACCACGGTCGCGACGCTGCTCGCCCGGCTGTACGAGAAGGGCGTCATCGACCGGAACCCCGACGGAAGGGGTTTCGCGTACTTTCCGGTGCAGGACGCGCACGGCCTTACCGCTCGCCGGATGCACCGCGAGCTCGACCAGGACGGCGACCGCAGCGTCGTCCTGGCTCGGTTCGTCGAGGGGCTCAGCCCCGACGACGAGGCAGAGCTCAGGCGTCTGCTGGAGGGAGGCGGCCAGTGATCGCGCTGCTGCTCGTCCCTCTCCTGCTGCCCTGGTTCCTGCCGCCGCTCGCCCGGCGCACGGCCGCCCGTGTCAGGCCTGAGGTCGCTCTGGGGACGATCACCGCCGCTTCCGTGGTGCTCGCCGCCGGAGTCGTGGTGTGCCTGGGGTTCCTGCTGCTGCCCCTCGCCCTGACGATCCCGCCCGTGGTTGCCCTCGTGCACCTGGTTCAGCCGCTCCGGGCCGGTCCGGTGCATCTCGCGCTGGGTGTCTCTGTGCTGGCCGCCGGGACTGCCGCGGTGATCGCCGTCATCGTGATGCGGCGTGGACTGGCCGAGGCACAGCGGCTGCGCAGCGCGCACGGCGACATCGCTCATCTCCCGCACGCCGCAGGGCTGTGCGTGCTGGATGACCCCCGCCCGGACGCCTACGCCCTGCCTGGTCTGAAGGGGCCGGGCCGGGTCGTGGTGACCAGCGGCATGCTGCGGTCCCTGGACCCGGGGGAGCGGGAGGTGCTGTTGGTTCACGAACGCGCTCATCTCGCCTCGCGCCACTACCTCTTCCTCGCCGCCGCCCAGCTCGCCGGATGGTGCCATCCGGCGCTCGCCGCCGTCGTCCCCCAGGTGTCTTTCGCCGCCGAACGGGCGGCGGACGAATGCGCCGCTCGCGCCACCGGCAGCCGGGCGCTCACCGCACGCGCCGTGGGGCGCGCGGCACTGGCAGCCAGCGGTGGGACGGGGAGGGCGGGGGGCTCCGTGCTCGTTGCCCGTGCGGTCACCGGACCGGTCCCCGCCCGGGTGAAGGCGTTGCTCGCCCAGGCACCCGCCCGGCGCGTCGCCCCCGCACTGCTGGCCGTTGCTCTGTTGTGTTCGGCGGCGGGCGCGTCCTCGCTGGCGGGTGCCGTATGGCTGCACCGCGGGGTCGAAATCGCCCAAGGGGAGCACCCTGCCGACTGAAATCGGCTCCTCCGCACCTCTGGACGACCGCGTCTGTCAGCCTCCAGATCAATGGCGCTAAGGGAAGGCTTCCCTCACTGTCTACATGTGAGTAGACTCCGCGGCGGCCGGGCTTGATGTTCCCGGTGCTCTCATCCCCCGCGTGAAACGAGGCCCCGGTGTCCACTCGATCCCGTCACCTGCTGGCAGGCACCAGCACCGTCATAGCGGCGGTCGTATCGCTTTCGGGATGCGCCCAGAAGTCCGCGAGCGGCGACGGTGCGATCAGGGTGACGGCCTCGGACTCGGCCTGCGAGGTCTCCAAGGCCGAGTTCCCGGCCGGGCACCTCACCCTGGACGTGGAGAACACCGGCTCCAAGGTCACCGAGGTGTACGTGCTCTTCCCGGACGACCGGATCGCGGCGGAGCGCGAGAACATCGGCCCCGGCACCAAGACCTCGATCACCGCCGAGCTCCAGGGGGGCGACTACGAGATCTCCTGCAAGCCCGGTATGAAGGGCGACGGCATCCGCCGGAAGGTCACCGCCACCGGGCAGAACGCGGCCGCCAAGCGGAGCCCGGAGGCGGACGCCGCTGTCGCCGCCTACCGTTCCTATGTCCTCGAACAGGCGCAGGAGACCCTGCCGAAGGCCAAGGCGTTCGCCGACGCTGTCAAGGCCGGGGACCTCGAGGCCGCGAGGAAGCTCTACGCCCCCTCCCGCATCGGGTGGGAGCGCACCGAGCCGGTCGCCGAGTCCTTCGGCGACATCGACCCCAGGATCGACGTACGTGAGGACGGCCTGGAGGCTGGCCAGGACCCGGCGAAGGACTGGACCGGCTGGCACCGCCTGGAGAAGGCCCTGTGGCAGGACGGCAAGATCGGCGATTGGGAGAAGGAGCTCGCCGATCAGCTGATGACGGACCTGAACGCGTGGGGGACGAGGGTCGGCACCGCCGAGATCACCCCCACCTCCATGGCGAACGGAGCCAAGGAACTCCTCGACGAGGTGTCACGCAACAAGATCACCGGAGAGGAAGACCGCTACTCCCACACGGACCTCGTCGACTTCAAGGGCAACCTCGAAGGCGCCCAGAAGACGTATGAGCTCCTCAAGCCCGTCGCCGCGAAGAACGCCCCCCAGCTGGTGAAGGACCTCGACGGCCAGTTCGTGGCGCTGACCGCGCTGCTGGACAAGTACCGGAGCGGCACGAGCGGATACGAGTACGCCTCCTACGACAAGGTCGACGAGCCGCAGCGCAAGGAACTCTCCGACGGTGTGAACGCGCTCGCGGAGCCCCTGTCCAAGCTCGCCGCCGCCGTCGTCAAGTAGTCCGGAAGGACGCAGCCACTCATGTTCGGCAACTTCCTCATCGGACTGCGCGAAGGCCTCGAAGCGAGCCTCGTCGTCTGCATCCTCGTCGCCTACCTCGTCAAGACCGGCAACCGCCGCCAGCTCAGGCCCCTGTGGGCCGGAGTCGCCATCGCCGTCGCCGTCAGCCTCGCCTTCGGCGCGCTGCTCCAGTTCGGCTCCTCCACTCTGACCTTCCAGGCCAAGGAAGCCCTCGGCGGCACGCTGTCCGTCCTGTCCGTCGCCCTGGTCACCTGGATGGTGTTCTGGATGCGGCGTACCGCCCGGCACCTCAAGAGCGAACTTCAGGACAAGCTCGACGCCGCCCTCGCCCTTGGCACCGGCGCGCTCGTGGTGACCTCCTTCTTCGCGGTGGGCCGCGAAGGCCTGGAAACCTCGCTGTTCATCTGGACCGCGGTCCAGGCCACCGACGACGGCATCCGCCCCCTCGTCGGCGCCCTCCTCGGTCTCGCTGCCTCCGTCGTTCTCGGATGGCTCTTCTACAAGGGTGCCCTGCGCATCAACCTGGCCAAGTTCTTCCGCTGGACCGGCGCCATGCTGGTCGTCGTCGCGGCCGGCGTCCTCGCCTACGGGATCCACGACCTCCAGGAAGCCGACCTCCTGCCCGGCCTGCACAGCCTGGCCTTCGACATCAGCACCACCATCCCGCCCGACTCCTGGTACGGCACCCTCCTCAAGGGCGTCTTCAACTTCCAGCCCGATCCCACCGTGCTCCAAGTGATCGTCTGGAGCCTGTACCTGGCGCCGGTCATGGCCTTCTTCCTTGCCCCCGAGCGGGCCCGTTCCACTGCTCAGCCGCAGGCCGTGGGAGCGCCGACAGCGAAATAGGCGGCCCTGCGCCCCTTCCCCTGGGCGTTGGATCGCCGCACGCTCACCGTGCTGCGGGCCCGTGCCGCACACGTACAGGCGGCCTCGATCATCCGTGGTCCTCCTCGAGGCGGTATCCGTAGCCGCGCAGCGTGGTGATGTCGGGAGGCGCGACGGGCGGTCGCGCGTCGGTGGCGGCCTGCTGGAGGCGTCGGCGGAGCGCGGCGAGGGTGACGTCCAGGGTTTTCGTCGGACCGAACCAGTTCTCGTCCCACACCTGCGCCATGAGGTCCTCGCGTGACACGGCGGATCCCGCGTGCCGGGCCAGTGCGGTCAGCAGGTCGAACTCTTTTGGACGCAAGGGGACTTCGGCCTGGCCGAGTAGACATCTGCGGGCCCGGGTGTCCAGGGTGAGGTTCCCGATCCGGTACGTCGTCTCCCGGTCGTCGTGACCGTTCGGCAGGCGGCGCAGGTGGGCGCGGAGGCGGGCCAGCAGTACGGACAGGGTGAACGGTTTGACGAGGTAGTCGTCGGCCCCCGCGTCGAGCCCGGCGATGACGTCGATCTCGTCGGTGCGGGCCGTCAGGATGACGAGCAGCAGGTCGGGGTGGTGGCTGCGCAGTTCACGGGCGATGTCGATGCCGTCGGCGTCGGGCAGGCCGAGGTCGAGCAGGACGACGTCCGGGGGTGTGGCGCGGGCGGCGGCGAGGCCCCCGTTGCCGGTGCGGCACCAGGTGGTGGCGTATCCCTGGGCCCGCAGTCCGGTGTCGAGGTGCCGTCCGATGGTGTCGTCGTCCTCGATGACGAGGAGGACGGGGGCGGGGCTGCGGTCCTGGCGCGCGGGCATGGTCAGCAGCGTAGGCGTACGCGTCACAGTTCCCGCAGTTCCTCGACGGGTGGCCGGGAGGAGCGTCGGGCGGCGTTGAAGGAGGCGCCGGTGAGGGCGGCGATGGTGGCGACGACGGTGAGGGCGAGGTAGGCCCAGGGGACGGCGATGGAGGCCGGTGGCGGGTCGAAGACGCCGGTGAGGACCGTGACGAGCATCCGGGACAGGGACCAGCCGATGAGCGCGCCGCCGGCGAGCCCTCCGACCGTCAGTGCTGCTGCTTCGGTGAGGACCAGTCCGCGCAGTTGGCGGCGGGTGGCGCCGAGGACGGTGGCGAGGGCGAAGGTGCGCCGCCGTTCCGCCAGGCCCAGGGCCAAGACGATTCCGCCGGACGCGGCCGTCAGCAGGACGGCGAAACCCAGCTCGATCCGGGTGAGTCCGGCCAGGTCCACGGCGGTGAGGCTGGAGCCTACGGTGGAGCGGGCCTGGGTGAGGTCGCTGACCGTGGCGGTGGTGCCCAGCTGCCGGCGGAGCGTGGCGGCGGTGCCGGCCTGGTGCGCGCCGCCGGTGTCGAGGAGGAAGGCGCCGACGGCGTCGTTGCCCTTACTGCGTGCCACGTAATCGGCGTTGGCGACGAGGAAGCTGTCCTTGGGCGCGGTGGGGAACTCCTTGACGATGCCCGCGTAGTGGAAGGGCACGGTGCGCAGGGCATGGGTGCGGCTGTCCTGGAGTCGAAGGTTGACCGTGTCGCCCGGGGCGAGGCGGAAGTCCTTGACGGTCTCCTCACTGACCAGGAGGGCGTCGGGGTGGGCCGTAAGGCGGGCCATCAGCGAGCGGGCGGTGCCGCCGGCGAAGTAGGCGTCCTGGAGTGAGGTGGCGGCGCCGATCGTGGCGGGCCGGACGCCGTACAGGTCCTGGAGGTCGGCCCCGACGTACGCGAAGCGATGCTGCAGGGGCTCCACGTGCCGTACGCCTGCCACGTTCAGCGCCGAGGCGGCGCCGGGGCCGACGCGGACGCCGGGGGACTGGGTGACGGTGACGTCGGCGCCGTTGGACAGGCGGGCGTCGACTTCCGCCTGCTGGTGGTAGGTGGCGTTGAAAACGGCGGTGGAGGCGGCGAAGGACAGGGCGAGTGCGAGCAGAACGATCGCGCGGGCCAGTGGCTGGCGCCTGCGTGACATGCTCGCCGCCGCGGTTCCGGCGAGTGTGCCGGTCAAGGGGCGGGCGAGGCGGGCCAGGAGCCGCCTGCCGTGGGCCAGGGCCAGGTAAGCGAGGCGCCACAGCAGCAGCGCGCCGCCGAGCCACAGCAGGGCGGGGCCCAGGAAAGCCCAGTAGGACACCGAGATGCTCGGCACGCCCTCGGGGGCCAGGACGAGGGCGTACTGGTTGCCGCTCGCGGCCTTGAACACCAGCAGGGAGACGGCCAGGAGGACGAAGTCGAGGCCGTAGCGCATCCATCGGGGGGAGCGGGCGCGGCCGACTTCGCGGCGGGCGCCGGTGACCGTGCCCAGGCGCAGGTCGCGCAGGGCGGGCAGCAGGACCGCCGCTGCGGCCACCACGAGCCCCAGGACCAGGGCGAAGGCGGACCAGGCGACCGTGGAGGCGGTGCTCGCACCGAACGAGGCGGTGCCGAAGGCGGCCCGCCCGGCGAGGGCTGCGATGCCCACGCCGAGCAGTCCCCCGGCGACGCCGACCGCGGCGGCCTCCGAGCCGGCCAAGGCGGCTATCTGGCGGGGCCGTAGTCCGCGCGTGCGCAGGAGGGCCTGTTCCCGGCGCCTGCGGTCGGCGCCCGCCCCTGCCACCGCGGCGGTGAGCAGGGCGGCGAGAACCGCGCCGGGGAAGCCGAGGAACAGGAAGAGGACCTGGGCGTAGAGGGCGTCCTTGCGGGCGGCGTCGAGCGCGGCGCCGAGGTTGTTCCCGACGACGGCTCCGCCGGAGGTGCGGGCCTCTAGGTTGCGGGCGGCGGCGGTGACCGCGGTGTAGGCGGCCGCGGGGTCTGCCGGCAGGGGTGCGTCGCGGGCGATGTGGATCTGCGTGGTGACGGCGGCCGGGTCCACGGCGGCGACCGGTGCGGTCAGGCGGGCGAAGACGGCCTCGGGCAGGAGGATGACGTTGTCGGGCGGAGCGGTGGGCTGGGTTTGCGGCGGGGCGCCCACCTTCTGGAACAGGGAGTCGGCCTGCGGGAGATCCACGATCCCCGCGACGGTGACGGTGGCGGGCCCGGTGCCCGGCAGGCCGATGGTGACGGTGTCTCCCGGTGCCGCGTGCAGGTTGGCCGCGGTCTGCTGGGCCAGGAGCACCCCGGTGGCGGCGCCGGTCAGCGGGCGGACGACGCCCGGGAAGGTCTGCCGGTAGGCGGCGGGGAGACCGAGGACGACGCCCGGTCCGGTGCTCTGGGTGCTGCCCGCCCCGGTGGCCTGGAAGCCGGTGCTGCGGGCGAAGCCGACGGGGACGGCGCTGCGGACGCCGGCGGCGGCGCGGACCGCGGACAGGACCGTGCCCGGGTCGGCGCCCGCCTGGACCTCGGCCTGCCAGGCGACGGCGACCGAACGCACGGCACGGGCCGTCATCGTGGACTTCGAGGCGGTCAGGAAGGAGCCCAGGGCGGCGACGAGGGCGACGGCGAGGGCGATGCCCGCGGCGGTGGCGCCGAGGCGCCCGGTACGGCGGCGCAGCAGTCCCGACACCCACGAGGTGATCATGGCCTGGTCCCTTCGGAGGCAGCCGTCGGTTCGTCCCGCGGCGGGTGGGGACCGGTCCGCAGGCGGCCGTCGCGCATGGACCACTGCTGCGTCAGCCGCCGGGCGACGGTGGGGTCGTGGGTGGTGACGACGAGAGCGGCGCCGAGCGTGTCGGCGGTGGCCAGGAGCACCTCGACGACGTGCCGCCCGGTGACCCGGTCGAGTTGCCCGGTGGGTTCGTCCGCGAGGATCAGTTGGGGTGCGGCAGCCAGCACCCGGGCGACGGCCACCCGCTGGGCCTGGCCCCCGGACAGCTCCTCCGGCAGCTTGTCCGCGAGGCCCGTGGCGACGACGAGGGCGAGAGCGTCCAGGGCGCGCCGCCGTGCCGACTCCTCCCGGTGGCCGGCCAGTACCAGTGGCAGCGCGGTGTTCTCCACGACGTTCAGTGCGGGGATCAGGCTGGGTCCCTGGAAGACGACCCCCACCTGGTCCGGTACCGGCCCCCGTGCCAGGCCCGGCCAGGTGACCTGGCCGGTGGTGGGCTCTTCGAGGGCCGCCAGAAGGTGCAGCAGGGTGGACTTGCCGGAACCCGAGGGCCCGGTGATCGCGATGCGGTCACCGCTGCGGACTTCGCAGGTGGCGCCGTGGACCGCGACGACCGCCGCGGCCCCGGCGCCGTAGGTACGGGCCGCGCCCTGGCAGCGTACGAGGACGTCGGGGCTGGTCACGGCCGGATCCTTCCGTCGCGCAGGGTGATGACGCGGTCGGCGGTCCTGACGACCTCGACGCTGTGGGTGACGAGCAGCACTCCGGCGCCGGCGTGCGCCCGTTCGCGAAGCAGTTCGAGGATCCGCTGCTCGGTCCTCCCGTCGAGCTCGCCGGTGGGTTCGTCGGCGAGCAGGATGTCCGGGTCGTTGGCGAGGGCGACGGCCAGGCCCGCGCGGGCGAGTTCACCGCCGGCCAGTTCGCGCGGCAGCGCCCGGCCCCTGGCGGGCAAGCCAACCCGGTCGAGGAGCACCCAGGCCTCGGAACCGCGGTTTCCAAGTGCGCGGGCGGCGGATTGTGCGAGGCGTATGTTCGCCCGGAGGTCGAGGTGGGGGAGGAGGTTCCCGGACTGGAGCAGGACACCGATCCGGCGGGCACGGACGCGCGCCCGTTCCGCCTCGGGGCGGTGGCTGATCCGCTCGCCACCCACGTGCACGACTCCGCCGTCCGGTTCGTCCAGTCCGGCCAGGCAGGCCAGGAGCGTGGACTTGCCCGAGCCCGAGGGGCCGGTGACGGCGACGGTCTCCCCGCGCCGCACCCGAAGGGAGACGCCGCGCAGCGCGAGCGTCTCCTCCTCGCCCGTGCGGTAGAACCGGTACAGGTCACACGCGGTGAGCACGTCGGCTCCGGCCCCGGCCCCGGCTCCGGTCCCGGTCTCGGCCGCGTCCATCACTGCCACCGCAGGGAGTCGGTGACGGTCCGCCAGGGGTCGACGTTGTCCGCCCCGACCGGCCCGGACAGGGTGAGGACCGCCTCATGTCCGTTCTTGAAGAAGGCGTAGCGCTCGAAGGAGTCGCGGACGGCCTTGCCGGTCACGGAGCCGGCGAGACCGTCGCCCTGGTAGGTGAGCAGGACGGCCTGGCCCGCGGGACGGGAGACCTTGGAGACCCCGCCCACGGTGAAGCCGGGTACCTGCCCGCGGAGCGCCGGCACTACGGCCGCGTTCACACTCTGGGGTGTGGGGGCGGCGGTGGCGGGGCTGGTGGCGATCTCGATCCGGTTCAGCTTGTCCGTGAAGCTGACCCTGCCGTCGGCCGAGTCCGTACGGGACCAGCCTTCGGGAACCTTCACGGTGAAGCCGCCCCGGTCGTACCGGTAGGCGACGTAGGCCTGGTTGTCGGGGATGTCGCCGGCCGGGTTCGACTCGGCCGGGGCCGGCGCGGTGGCGGTGACGGCCGTTGGGGGAGTGGCGGACTGGGAGGAATTGCCGCATCCGGCCAGGGCGGCGCCCGCCACTACGAGTGAGACCAGAGGGAGGGGGAGGGCGTAGGTGAGTCGCATGATCCTCGCGTCCTTCACAGGAGGACGGACTGCTCTGTCCACGACGCTAGAAGGGCGCCGGTTAGCGTCTGGCCCACGCATGGTGAGAGGACGGTAAAACCCGCCGTCGACTTCCGAAGACGCGGCCGTGGGGCAGCGCGGCCCCATGATGGGCGCCATGAGAGCGCGCGTGGTCCGAGTGGCCCTGGTAGCCACGGCGGTGGCCCTCCTCCTGCTGGCCGTGCCGCTGGCCGTGGCGGTCCGCATCACGTTCTTCGCCGACGAGAACGGCGAGCTGGAGCGGGCCGCCACGGCCACCGTCGTACGGGTCGGGCCCGATTTCGCCGCCGGAGACCCGGTGGAGCTGCCTGGCGGCCGGGACGAAATGCAGCGGGGGATCTACGACGCCACCGGCAGGCTGCGCTCCGGAGTGGGCCCGGCCAGCGGCGGCGACGCCGTTCGTCAGGCGCTGTCCGGCCGCGTCGCCCGGAAGCAAACAGGAGGCGAACTCGTCGTCGTTGTCCCCGTCTCCAGCGGCGAGCGCGTCATCGGGGCGGTGCGCGCCTCCACGAGTGCCCGCACCGTGTGGAGCAGGGTGTGGTGGGGCTGGGCCGCCCTGCTCGGCCTCTGCCTGCTGGCGCTCGGCGCGGCCGTCATCGTGGCCCGCAGACAGGCTTCCGTGCTCAGCTCCCCGCTGGAGGCCCTCGCCCGTACCTCCCTCGCCATCGCCGACGGAGACCTGCATGCGCGCGCCGACCCCAGCACGATCGCCGAGATCGACGAGGTGGCCCGCGCCCACAATGCGATGGTCGAGCGCCTGGCACGGCTCCTGGAACGCCAACGGCACTTCACCGCCAACGCCTCCCACCAACTGCGCACCCCGCTGACCGGACTCCAGCTCGGCCTTGAAGCCGCCCTGGCTGACCCCGACGCGGACGCACGCGCCGCCCTCGCCGAGGCGGCGGAGAAGACGCGACACCTCGACCACACCATCGACGAGGTGCTGCGGCTGGCCACATCGGACGCCTCGACGTGGGTATCCGCCCCGGCGCAGGAGGTCGGCGAGCTGCTGGAGGCGGCCGAGCGCCGGTGGCACGGCGTCCTCGCCCGAGACGGCCGCCGGTTGACCGTGTTCTGGGAACCGGAGTCGGAAAAGCTGCCGGTGCCCGGTCACACCACGGATCAGATCCTCGATGTCCTGTTGGACAACGCCCACCGCCATGGTGGCGGGAGCGTCACGGTGACCCTGCGCGACCTGGGAACGGCGCTCGCCGTGGATGTCGCCGACGAGGGAACCGCCGCCCTGGAGTCTCGGGTGATCTTCGAACGCGGAATGGGTGCCGGGTCGGGCATCGGGTTGGCGCTGGCACGGGAGTTGGCCGGAGCCGTCGGAGCCCGCCTCGCGTTGGCCGGGACCGCCCCTACCCGCTTCACCCTGCTGCTGCCACTGGACGCAGGTAGGTGATCCGGTTCGCGGCGAGCTTCTGCAGCAAGCTGAAGGCGAGGACGGGCAGCAGGATCTGCGGCCGGTCCGGCATCGCGGTGGTGATGAGGGCGGCGCCCGCGCTGCTGTTGCTCATGCCGCAGGCCAGCGTGACGGACATACCGGCGGGTGTCCCCAGACGCAGGGCGCGGGCACACCAGCGACCCCATCCGAAGGACAGGACACAGACGGCGGCGGCGGTCCCCGCCGCCGCGAGGAGAAGCAGGGGCCGAGGGTGGATCCAGAACTGGCCCAGTGCGCCGCTGGCATTGACGCAGGTGAGCAGCAGAGCGGCGAGCACGGCCGCAAACGCGGCCAACGGCAATACGGTGGCGCTGAGCAGCGGGGTCAGGGCGCTGATCGTGACCGGCACGGTGAGGGGGCTGACCAGGGCGGACGCGAGGACCAGGCCCAGATGGCCGGTTCATCACCTCGGCCTCCGCTCGTCCACACCGTGGCTCCGGCGGCCACAGGCATGCCGAGCGTCAAGATCATGGCGGCGACCATGCCGCTGCCGCCGTCGGAGTCGGGAGAGCCGCGCAGGACTACGGCGATGACGGGGATGATCAGAAAAGGCGCGGCCAGGTGGAGGGCCAGACCGGCCAGCAGGACCCGGGGCCGGCGCAGCACCCGGATCAGGGCGTGGGGGCAGGCCCGTAACCCGGCCGCGAACAGGACGGCGGCGAGCAGGATCTGGGTGAGGTTGAAGCCCACGCGCAGCTGTTCACCGAGAGCCGCCGTATGGCTGTGGCGCAGCCACAGGCCCGGGGCGGGCAGCGCGACGGCTGCGGCATAGGCGGCGCAGGAGGCCCAGCCGAGTCGTCTGCGCAGGAACCCCAGGGGCCTGGAAAGGGCATGTCCGGGCGGGGGAGCGGTCTCCATGGCGGCGAGCGTAGGCCCCGCTCCGCTCCGAAAAGGGGCTGCCGGGGTGGCCCGGTCGACGTGCTCAGGATGTGTTCAGGCTGGGACTGGCAACGTCCGCGTCATGACAAACGAGACGCGATCGGCCTCCGACTTCCGCGCGCCCGCCCGGGCCCGCCGCAACAAGGTTCCTGAGATCACCGCCTACTTCTGGGTGATCAAGGTGCTGTGCACCACCGTGGGCGAGACCGCGGCGGACTACCTGAACGCACAACTGGGTCTCGGGCTCACGGGTACCTCCCTCGTGATGACGGCCCTCCTGGCCCTCGCCCTGGTCGCGCAGTTCCGCACGGCCACCTACCGGCCCGCCGTGTACTGGCTGGTCGTGGTGCTGGTCAGCGTCGTCGGCACCCTGATCAGCGACAACCTCACGGACAACCTCGGCGTGCCGCTGGAGGTCACGACCGCCGTGTTCGCGGCGGCTCTCGCGGTCACCTTCGCCGTCTGGTTCAAGGCGGAGGGGACGCTGTCCATCCGCAGCATCGATTCCGTGCGCCGCGAGGGGTACTACTGGGCCGCGGTGCTGTTCACCTTCGCGCTGGGCACGGCGGCCGGCGACCTGGTGGCCGAGCGGATGTCGCTGGGCTACTGGGTGGCAGCCGTACTGTTCGCCCTGGTCATCGCCGCGGTCGCGCTCGCCCACTACGCCATGGGTCTGGGCGCGGTGCTGAGCTTTTGGACCGTGTACGTCCTGACCCGCCCGCTGGGCGCATCGGTGGGCGACTACCTGTCCCAGCCCGCAGACGAAGGCGGTCTGGAGTTCGGCACGGTGATCACCAGCGCGCTGTTCCTCACGGTGATCCTGGGCCTCGTGGTGCTCCTCACGCTCTCCCGGCGCGATGTGACGGACGAGGAGCAGGTCAGCCCGCAGGCAGAGTGATCACGAACCGCGCACCATCACGGTGTCCTTCGTCATGATGGACGTCACCGTCCACGGAGCGGGCCAGGCGCCGCGCGAGCGGCAGCCCGAGGCCCGCTCCGGTGTGTCCGTCCCCGGGGTCGGCGCGCCGACCGGGACGAAAGAGCTCCGCAGCGAAGGACGGCGGCACTCCCGGGCCGTCATCGGTGACCTCTATCCGAATGCCCGCCTCCTGGCGGCAGGCGCTCAGCATGACCCGGGAGCGGGCGTGGCGCAGGGCATTGTCGAGCAGGGGGCTGACCGTCCGTTCGAGAAGAGCCTGCGGCACACCGACGCTCAGGCCCTCGGCTATGGCCATGACCTGGACGCCGACCCGCCCCGACCGGGGGAACTGCGCGGCGAGCCGGCTCAGCGCGGACCGGACGTCGGCGGTGCCCCGCGTGGCGCCGGCGCTGCCGCGGGCGTCGTCGAGCAGGGTGTCGCAGATGCTGTGCATGGAGCGTGCGGCATCCTCGATGGCGGCGCAGGCGCGCTGCGACTCGGCGCCGGAGCGCGGCCGGCTCTGCCACCAGTCGACCTCGGCGATGATTCGCGCGAGTGGGTTGCGCAGTTCGTGGGAGAGCTCCCGGGTGAGCTGCTGTTCGTGGCGCAGTCCGGCCCGGATCCGGTCGAGCAGGGCGTCCAGCGAGGTACCGAGCTGAGCGAGTTCCTCTGGCCGCCGGGTGTCACTGAAGCGGTGGTCTGAGGCCAGTGTGCTCCAGGTGGTGGCCTGTTCGGTCATCGTGTGTACGGGGCGCAGGGCGCGGGCCACCGCCAGGCGGGTCAGGGCGTAGGTGCAGGCCAGCACTGCGGCGTCCAACGCGAGTGAGGCGTACAGCACGGTGTCCGCGGAGCTGCGGTACGGGGCGAGCGCGAGGGCGGTGACCACAGCGGCCGACGTCCCCCCGGAGCCGGGGACGGGCTGAACGCACAGTCGCACCGGCTGCGCTTCCCCGACGGTGACACATCGCTGCCCGCCGGCGGCCGCGAGGGCGTCCGCGGCCCGGCCGAGCGGACCGCTCGCTGCCACCCCGGGCGGCGCTTCGAGCCGCAGCGGTCCTGAGTAGATCCAGACGTCGGCGTCGAGCGCGTCGTCGTTGGGTACCTCCACCACACGGGCCGTGGGCCCTGTGGTGTCCACGGTCGCAGCGATCGTGGTCGCGCGGGTGCGCAGGTGGTCGTCCGCCTGCTGCTGGAGCCGCTGACGGACAACGGCGTTGAACACGACGGTCAGCACGATCATCAGCAGCGCCGCGGCGGCCAGGGCGACCAGCGAGAGCCGCCCCCGCAGGGTGCGCGGAAGCCGTCCGCGCCAGGGGAGTTTCATGACAGGCGGTGTCCGATCCCACGGCTGGTGCCGAGCGTCCGGTCGCTGCCGGCGGTGCGGAGCTTGCGGCGCAGTCGGCTCAGGTACTGGTCGAGGGTGTTGTCACTGACCTGGGCGCCCTCGGGCCAGCCCGCCCGGACCAGGTCACGGCGGGTGACCAGACCGCCCGCGGCGGCGATGAGCACCGCCAAGAGCCGGAACTCGGTCGGCGTCAGGTCCAGGGGTGATCCCGAGACGGTGCAGGTGTAGCGGGCGGGGTCGAGCAGCAGGTCGCCCGCTTCGGCGGGTGCTTGCGGGCCCGCTCGCCTGAGGGCGGCGCGCAGGCGTGCCGCGAGCTCGGCCAGGTGGAAGGGTTTGGCGAGGTAGTCGTCACCACCGGCCGAGAACCCGGTCAGCCGGTCGGTCAGATTGTGGTGTGCCGTCAGGAAGATCACGGGAGCGTTGAACCCGCGCGCCCTGAGGGCCTGGCAGACGTCCCGGCCGTCCGCGTCGGGCAGCCCGACGTCCAGGACGACCGCGTCGAAGCCGTCGTCGGCCATCCGCATCGCCCCCGCGCCGTCCGCCGCCGGGGTCGGGTCGAAGTCTTCGTCGCGCAGGCCGCGCAGCAGTACGTCCCGCAGGGCGTGGTCGTCCTCGACGACGAGGATGCGCTGTCGCATGTCAGACGGCGGCCGGACGCTGCTCACGGGTGCGCCACAGGTACGCCCGCGCCAGGAGGGAGAGCCAGGCGGTGGCGAAGAGCCAGCCCCCGATGACGTCGCTGAACCAGTGGACCCCGAGGTAGACGCGGGTGAGGCCGACCGCCGCACCCCACAGCCCGATCAGTACGAGCCCCGTCCGGGGCCCCCGGGGGATGCGCAGGAACAGCGCGGCGGCCAGGAGCCCGGCGGTCATCGCGGCCGTGGTGGTGTGGCCGGAGGGGAAGGACCAGCCCGAGGCGTGCGCGGCCCAGTCGCCGATCGCGGGGCGCGGGCGGGCGACCAGCGTCATGACCGCGTAACGCAGGGCCTGGCCCGCGCCGAGGCACAGCATCAGTGCGGCCGCCGTCCAGGCACGCTGCCGGGTGGTGCGGCCCGCGTACAGGCCCGCCAGCACGAGCAGGACGTACGGAACGACTCCGGTGCCCGTGCTGGTCAGGGCGCGGGCGGCCGCCGCCGCGACGGGCGGTCGGTGCTCCACCGACCAGCGGTGCAGGCCCGCGTCGGCGGGCAGCAGGTGGCCGGGGGCCCGCACGACCCAGACCGTCAGCAGCACGAAGAGCACCGCCGACGCCAGAGCCGCCCACCCGGCCAGGCGGCCGAGCCGGGCGCGGGTCACGCGGCCGCCAAGAGGCGCCGCAGCGGGCCGCGCTCCAGCCGACCGGCCAGCGTGGTCCGGTGACGCCGCACGGCCCAGGCGGCGCCGGCCGCCACGCAGGCACCGACGAGGAACCCGGCGAGCACGTCATGCGGGTAGTGCACGCCCACCCAGACCCGGGAGGCGGCCATCAGGACCGCCGCGACCAGGGCTACGGCGCCGAGCCGGCGCGATACGAAGAGCAGCGCGACGGCGGCCGCCGCGGCGAGGGCGGCGTGGTTGCTGGGGAAGGACCAGTCGCCGGGCGCGGGGCACGCCTCCAGGGTGGGCACGCGGAGCGTCTGACAGGGCCGGTCCTCGCGCACGGCGAGTTTGACCAGGGCGTCGACGCCGAAGGCGAGGAGGGTGATCAGCGGGACCGCGAGGGCGGTGACCACCGTGGAGGTTCCCGCTCGGCGGGCCCGCCACCATCCCACGACCATCAGGAGCGCGAACAGCGCCAGCCCGTAGGCCGACCAGGCGGAGACCAATGAGTCCAGCCAGTCTGGAGCGCGGTGGGCGAGGCCGGTCACCTCGGTGTAGGCGGGGCCGTCGACGTGCGAGCCGTCGTACGCGGAGGTCATCAAACAGATCCGTTCTGGTGCTTGCCGGCCCGCCGGGAGCGGAGCAGCTCGATCGCCAGCGGCAGGAGGGACACCGTGACGATCAGGGCGACGATCGGAAGCAGGTACCGGTCGACGTTGGGGATGGAGGAGCCGAGCGCGTACCCGGCCAGCACGAGGCTGACCGTCCACAAGAGACCGCCGATGACCTGCCACAGCGTGAAGACGCGTGCCGGGACGTTGAGCGCGCCCGCGAGCGGGTTGAGAACCGTACGGACCACGGGCACGAAGCGCGCGAGCACGATGGCCTTGGCCTGCCCGTACTTCTCCAGCAGTTCCTCGGCGCGCTCGGCCCCCTGGCGGAGCCGCTTGCTTGCGCTGCGCGCCAGCAAGGCCCCACCGGCGCGGCGTCCGATCAGGTACCCCACCTGCGCGCCGGCCACCGAAGCGGCCAGCACCATCGGCAGTGAGAGCGTCGAAGCCTTGTCCGCGCTTCCGGCGCACAGCAGCCCAGCGGTGAACAGGAGCGAGTCCCCGGGCAGGAAGAACCCGATCAGCAGCCCGGTCTCCGCGAACATCACCACCGCGATGCCCAGCACGCCGAAGGTGGCCAGGAGCGAATGGGCATCCAGCAGGTTGACCGCGAGGTCGCTCGCAGCGTGCACGGAAACGGCCATGCGAGGGCCTCTCGAGGGAGCCGGGCAGGGGCGCCGGGGTGGGGCATCCAGGCGGCTACGATCCGGTAGACGGTCTACTGAACTGTAGACGATCCCGAGGTAAGGATGAGGTCATGGTCGGGTCACCCGCTGACCGAAAAGGCGCCGGTGAACTCAAACTGGAGGCGTGTGTGCTCGCAGCGCTGTGGGCTGCGCAAGGGCCCGCAGACAGCGTGGCCGGTACGGCAGTGCCTGGGGGGTGAGCCCGCGCGCACGACGGTGACGACCGCGCTGTTGCGCCTCTTCGGGAAAGGGTCGGTCACCCAGGAGCGCTCGGGCCGAGGATTCGCCTACCGCCCCGCGGTGATGCCTATTGCCTTACCGCCCGGCGCATGCACCACGAACTCGACAGGGGCGGCGACCGCGAGGGCGACCGCGAGACGGTCCTCGCACGGTTCGTTTTCGAGCGCAGCTCCGACGGCGAGCGCGTGCTGCGCAACCTGTTGGACGGGGTTGAAAGCGACCGGTAGGTCGATCGCCCCCGCTGAAGTCGGCCCCCTCGCCGCGGGCCGGCTCGCGTGCGCCGTCCGGGACGGCCCCCGCAAGGGGTGCGCCGCGTCAGGCGGTGAGGATGCCGGTCCCGAGGAGGCCGAAGAGCAGGACCCCGATGATGATGCGGTAGATGACGAAGGCGTTGAAGGAGTGCTTGGCCACGAACTTGAGGAGCCAGGCGATCGAGGCGTAGGCGACCACGAAGGACACCGCGGTGCCGACGGCCAGCGGGATGGTGTCCATCCCGGCGCCGACGGCGTCCTTGAGCTCGTACAGGCCCGCTCCGGTCAGGGCGGGGATGCCGAGGAAGAAGGAGAGACGGGTGGCGGCGACGCGTTCGAGGTCGAGGATGAGGCCGGTCGACATGGTGGCCCCGGAGCGGGAGAAGCCGGGGAAGAGCAGGGCGAGGATCTGCGAACTGCCCACCAGCATGGCGTCCTTGAGGCTGGTGTCGTCCTCGCCGCGCTTGTGGCGGCCCATCTGGTCGGCGGCCCACATGAGGCCGCTGCCGACGATCAGGGAGCCGGCCACCACCCACAGGGAGGCCAGCGTGCTCTCGATGAGGGGTTTCGCGGCCAGTCCCACGACCACGATGGGGACGGTGGCGTAGATGACCCACCAAGCGAACTTGTAGTCGTGGTGGTACCGCTCCTCGCGGTTGGCCAGGCCGCGCCCCCACGCGGTCATGATCCGCACGATGTCCTTGAAGAAGTACACGAGGACTGCGGCGATGGCCCCCACCTGGATGACGGCCGTGAAGGCGACGACGGCTTTGTCGTCCACCGGGATGCCCATGAGGCCCTCGGTGATCTTCAGATGGCCGGTGGAGGAGACCGGCAGGAATTCGGTGACCCCTTCGACGACGCCGAGGATCGCCGCTTGTCCGATGCCGATGGTGCTCAAGTGGTCCGTCCCTGAGGTTGGTTCGATGTGACGCGGGTCAAGCGTTGGCTGGAGCGTCGTCGCGGCGGACCGCGAACCCGGACGCGGCTGCGTGGTCGCGCGCGGAACCCCTTCCCCGTAGCGCAGTTGCACACACCGAGGGCGCACGACGCTGACCGACTATAGCGTCTACAAAACTGTAGACGAGTGGTAGGTCGGCCGCGTACCGATCGATCAGATGCCGTCGCAGGTTCCTTCAGCGTCCGTGATCGCGCAACGGGCCTACCTGGTCCCCCGTTCTTCGCATGTTTCTAAAATGTGGGACAGAGCGCCCAGGGCTGCGCGCCAGGCCTCGGGTGCGGAGATGCAGTCGGAGTCGTGGAGCAGGATGGTTCCACCTCCACCGAGGCCGGATTGTGCACGTGCGAGGTCGAACGGCTGCGATGGGAACGCGTCGATGGTGGCTGCCCCGTCGGCCCGGTAGCCAGCCAGTCCAAAGCGGGCGGTCTTGGTCCCGGGTCCCGTACACGCTTCCGCCACCGTCGCAGAGGTAGTTGAGGCGCTGGCTGGGGAGGGAGTCCGTGCCGCCGCTGGCGAACGTGCACTTCTTGCCCTTGGCGAGCTCGATGATCAAGGGCGTCGGGATGGGTCCGCCAGGGATGCGGAAGTTGGACTGGGTCGGTCGGTGGCGTTCGCGCTGGCCGCGGCGGCGTCGGGCGCCCGTGTCGTTCTGGCGGGTGATCCCGGCCCGGCGGGCGCTTCGCGGGCGGCCGGGGCGATGCTCGGCGCCCTGGGCGAGGTGACATCCGCGTCGTTACGGACCCGGCAGGCCGGCTCCGGCTGGCCCTGGCCGTCGAGGCGGCAAGGATGTGGCCCGACTGGCGGGAGCGGGTACGGGAGGCGGCAGGAGCGGCGGCAGCCAGGGACGGCTGGGCACACCAGCCCCCACCACCAGCCCGTCCGCACCGCGCTCCATCCAGGCCCCCACGGGTTTCGGACCGTGACCACCACGGCTCCCGGGTCATCAGGCCACCCCGAACAGCCGAGACCAAGACCGCGTCCATGACGCGGCGCACCGGGGCCGACGACCTCAACCGCCAACTCGGGTGCCCGTACCCCGGCGGAGCGGCGCGGCCGCGGCAGGGATCGAACTGCGCGTCCAGCCCATCACGCTGGGCACGGACAGCAGCCCGGTGATTGGAAGGCTGCTACCGCCAGCGGTCGGCGCTGGGCGCCCGGAACGGCGTGAGGTCCAACCCCTGGTGCAGCTCGAGGAAGCCCAGCGCATCAACGCCGAGTACCGCCACTCCTCCGGATCGGCGAACCCACCGGCCGCAGCCTGAAGGCGGGGAAGGCGGATGCGTCTTGAGGAAGTCGGCCGACGGGAGCCGGACGTGATCCCACCCCCCTCGCCTGGCCGCCCTCACCGTGGTCGTTGCCGGCCGCTACGGCCTGATCCGCCTCACCGGGGAACTCGACGTGGCGACCGCCTCAGGCATGCGTGACACGGTCCGCGAGTCTCTCACCGGCCATCCCGCCCTGCTGCGCATCGACATCAGCGGGTCTCGTTCTGCGACTGCTCCGGCCTGGGCGCCCTGTTGCGGGCGAAGGCCGAAGCAGCCCGTGCGGGAGCCGGCTTCCACCTCAGCGGCCCGTTCCAGCCCGTCGTCGCCCGCGCCCTGGACGCCACTGGCACAGCCGCCCACTTCGGCCTGCCACCCCACCCGGCCGAGCGGAGAAGCGGGCTGCGGGTAGAACGCGGGCGCGCCGCAGCCTCCGAAAGCATCTGTCAGTCCCGTAGTGCGGTAACCGGCCGAATGGTTGCGCGTTGAACGGGATATGACCTTGAAGCTCTGAAGCCCTGAAGGCCAGCCGGAGTACGCCGGACGTGTGTCGTAGGTCCGAGTGGCGGGGCTCGCACCCTGGCTGGGGCGATGGTCGTTGGGCGTGCCGGGGGCTGATCTGTGAGGAGGTCCCGCTGTGGAGCGGATCAACGGGCAGCGCGTACAGCTGCACCGGGGTGAGTGGCTCCGCCACACGTTGAGGGTCCGGGCCGAGGTCGCTCTCGCCCGGCGTCTGGGACTGCCGGCGGGCAGCGGCGGGGCTTCCCCCTCATGGCGCGGTGACCTGGGCCTGGCCGTAGTCTGCGGCCATGACTGACACCCCGATACTCACTCCCGCGCAAGCCTTCGAGATGCTGCGGGCCGGCAACCAGCGGTTCGTCTCAGGAACACCGGAGCACCCCAACCAGGACGCCGCACGCCGCTCCGAGATCGCACCGGCCCAAAACCCTTTCGCGGTGCTGTTCGGCTGCTCCGACTCCCGCCTGGCCGCAGAGATCATCTTCGACCAGGGGCTCGGTGACCTGTTCGTCGTCCGCACCGCGGGCCACGTCACCGGGCCGGAGGTACTGGGCAGCATCGAGTACGGGGCGAGCGTGCTGAACTGCCCCCTGGTAGTGGTCCTCGGACACGACTCATGCGGTGCGGTCGCGGCCGCCCGCGCCGCCGTGGAGGACGGAGTGGCCGCGCCCGGGTACGTACGGGACGTCATCGAGCGGGTCACGCCCAGCGTGCTGGCCGCCCGCTCCGCCGGCCTTACCCAGGACAGCGACATCATCGCCGAGCACACCCGGCACACCGTCGACCTGCTGCTGGACCGCTCCCGGGTGCTCGCCGACCACGTGAAGGCCGGACAGACCGCCGTGGTGGGCCTGTCCTACCGGCTGTCCGACGGCAGCGCCCACCTGGTCACAACCCGCGGCCTCGACGTCACCGCCGGCTCAGCATCGTGACCGGAGCTCCGCCGGCCGTCGCATAGCCGCGCATGGCCCACTACGGAGCCGGTCATGCTGCCTTTCCCGCACTTCACGCCGACCTGGCCCATGCCGCGGACTGCAAGGGGTGCCACGGGTGGGGATTCGTGATCAGTGTCGAGGGGCGTTGCCGGTGGCGGAGGGCCGGGGTCCGGCGGCGCGGCGGAGCCGGTTGGCGATCGCGAGTCCCAGCCCCTCCTCCACCGGCAACGACGCGACGATGAGGTCGCACCCTTGCTGGTCGAGCTCGCGCAGGAACCCGTACAGCCTGCGCGCGTAGGCGGCCATCGAACCGGGTAGCGCCACCACGGCGTGCGCCTTCACCGGAGTGTCGGCGAAGCAGGGAGGGAGAAAGACGCCCACCTGGTGCCCCAGCTCCTGCGCGAGTTCCGCTTCGGTGACGACCTTCCCGGGCTCGACGAGGACGACCCGCGCCCGCGGCGCGTAGTGGGACGGATGCTGGCCCGGAACCCGGACCCGGCTCGCCGTAGGGATCGCAAGCGGATACCCCAGCGCCGCTTCGAGGTCCTCGCGCGTCACTCCGCCGGGACGAAGGACGCTCGGGGCATCACCCGTGACGTCGACGATGGTCGATTCGACGCCGACCTCGCAGGGCCCGCCCTCCAGGCCGAAGCCGACGGCATCGCCGAGCTCGGCACGGACGTGGTCCGCCGTGGTGGGGCTGACCGAGCCGAAGCGGTTGGCGGACGGGGCCGTCACACCTCCGCCGAAGGCCGACAGCAGCGCGAGTGCGACGGGGTGGTCGGGCACGCGCACGGCCACCGTCTCCAGGCCGCCCGTCGCCTCCAGGGGCACCCGGCGACCGCGCCGCAGGACCAGCGTCAGCGGCCCCGGCCAGAAGCGTTCGGCCAGCAAGCGCGCGGTCGCGGGCACGTCCTCAACCCAGTCGCCCAGCTGCTCCGCACCGCCGATGTGGACGATCAGCGGGTGCGAGGGCGGGCGACCCTTGGCCTGGAAGATACGCGCGACCGCGGTGGGATCCTCGGCGTTGGCGCCCAGGCCGTAGACGGTTTCGGTCGGGAAGGCCACCAGGCCTCCGGCGCGCAGCACATCGGCTGCCTTCTCGATGTCACTGGTTCTTGCCGTCACCCTCGCAATCCTCTCACTGATCCCGCGCTCCGCTCACGCCCAGCGGGGGAGGAGGGCGCGAACGGTTTTGCCGCCTTCGGGGCTGGGCGTGACGGCGGTGGCGAGGGAGAGGTCGTTGACCATGTGCCAGCCGAACCCTCCGGTGCGTCGACGAGGTCCCCGGGGACGCCGCGCGGGCGCCGTGGCCGCTGCACCGGCCGCGCCGGGCCCTGGAGTGGACCTCGGATCCTGGGCAGGGTGCTGGTGGCGCTCGCGCTGGCCCCTGTGGACGCTGGGCGCCCGCGCGTGCTGACGCTCTGCCAGTGCACCGACGGGTCCGGCACGCTCGATCTGTTCATCACGACCGCGCTGCTCCGACAGGGAGCGGGTGCGCGTCCGCAGGCGGACACCGTCCGTGCGGCCCGCAACGCCCGCGACGACGACATATCCTTCCCACGCAGTAGTCGTGGGGAAGAGAAGCGGCTCACTGCCCGGCCGACGGCGAGCACGAGACGCTAACGAACCCCGTGCCCTACGTTCCCGCTCGCTCGGTCCCGTGACCGCGTCTCCAGCAGGGAGACGGCACGCGCCCGGGCGGAGAGGACGAACACCAAGGCTTCCCTGAGCAAGCTTACCGGTCGGCAGGCTTGCTCAAGAGGTCGACATTCGGGCGCTGTCAGTGTCGTGCCTGACACTGGGGAGCGGTGCTGTGACTGGTTCGATGTGGGGGTAGGGGTATGGCTGACGACGCCGTGCAGCTCGAGCGACGTATCCGGTTCGAACTGGACACCCTTGCTGAGACCAACAGCCATCACGAGTTCGAGTTGCTGTGTCTTGGCCTGGCACGCAGACGGATCACCAGCAATCTGCTTCCTGCGACCGGTCCCGTCAGCAGTGGGGGCGACCAGGGCCGGGATGCTGAGAGCCATTGGACGAACATTCCCCGCGAGCTGCCGGGAACCTCAGTCTTCGAAGCGCTGGCTTCGACAGAGCGTGTCGTGATGGCTTGCACCATCCAGAAGGCCGAGGTGCCGTCGAAGATCCGCAAGGACCTTGCGTCGATCTGCGGCCAGGGCACGGCCGTCCACCGTGTCATCTACTTCACGGTGACCCCTATCCCTTCCGGGAAGAAGCACAAGCTGATCGAGGAGGCGGCGCGGGCGCACGGGGTGGAGCTGGACATCTGGGATGCTGCTGCGCTCGCTGCGCATCTTGCCGACCACGATCTCTTCTACCTCGCCGTGCAGTACCTGCATCTGTCCTCAGACCTTGCCCCTGCCCGACCGGAGACCGCCGGAGCCCTTCCCGACTGGTACATCCAGGCCCGCCAGCGGTGGCGCGAGCGCGAGGAGCCCGGTTGCACTCTGGGTGACCTGATCGACCTGAAGGTGCCGCTGCGCCACGCCACGTTCCACGCCGAAGCCCGTGCCGATCTGCCGGACTGGCTCGGCCATGCCCGTGCTCTGCTCGGTGCCAGCTCTGGGGCACCTACTGCGCTGCGAACCCGCTACGAGATCGTGGTCGCGACACTGCGGGGCCTTGAGGCGATGCGGCCGGTGGATGATCTGGCCCGTGACTTCTTCACCGGGGTGACAGCGGAGGACTCGCTCGACGACCCTGGCCTGCTCGAGGATGCTGTTGTACTGCTCGAGTACACCCTCGGGGCCCTCATACGCGACTTGACCGCTATAACCTGCGATGAACTGCGGCTTTGGCAGCGCAAGTTGGAGCAGAAGACCGACCGCCTGCTGGAGGGTGGCCCCCCGCCGAACGCCACAGCACACCTGCTCGCCCTACGGGCCCGGCTGGCTCTGCATCCGGAAGCACCCGCTGACCTGGGAGAGACTCCGCAGGGTCTGTCCAGCGTTGCAGAGGTCACCGCGCGGGTGCGTGAGGCAATGACGGGCGGTCAGCCGCTGCCCAAGTTCGAGACTAGGCCGACGCTCATCGACATCGACACCGGCATGCAGATGCTGGTTCGGCTGGGGCGGCATCTGGATGCCGCTCCGCTATTCCCGGTCGAGCATGCCGCGGACTTCTTCGACCTGCTTGCGCCGGTGCTGGTGGATCACCCGCTGTACCGGGAGGTCCGGGACCTGCTCGATACGGCAACCGACCGGGTCGTCGGCCAGTCGGCGCGAGGTGAGCGGGCTCAGGCCCGCGGACTGGCTTTGGTCATGAGCGGTCGTCTCCTCGAGGCGCTGCGGGAGATCCACGAGGCCAAGATCAACTGGTGGCACGGCGAGACTCTGGAGGGGGGACTGACGATGCTGCTGCTGTGCTCACGGATCTACAGCGAGCTCGGCCTGGCAATGGCGGCCAAGCAATGCGCGCTGTCGGCTGCCGCTGCCTCAAGGTCCACATCCGACCAGGAACTGCGGCGTTTTGTTCCGCAAGGCATCATCCTTGCTGCCCGATACGACCACCAGGCAGGGAACTGGCTTTCCGCGACGCACTTGTTCCGGATCGGTCTCATGGCGCAGAACACCTATCTCGACGAACCGTTCAACGCCGAGCGTTACCCATATGTCTGGGACATGATGACCAACCAGACCCTCACGATGAGTGCTGCGCTCGCCGTACGCCCCCGGTTCGCTCCCTTGCTCCGCGAAGTCATGGCAGCAGTTGGTTTCGACGCCGCCATCGACGAGATCGTCGCCTCGATCCCTGGCGAGCCCACCGTGACCGAGAGCATGTACGTCGACGAAGCCGACGCCCAAGGAGTGGGCAGGCCGTTCAGCGACGCCGGCCCGAGGCGTAGCTACTCCTGGAGCGCGCTCGGTGTCGACTGGGAGATCACCTGTGCCAATAACCGGCTGTCGGTCCTGGCCGCAGAGCGCTTCACCGCCGCAGTGCAGGTACTTATTGCCGAGATGGCCACCCGTGATCCCCTGTTCCTGCCTGGGCGCCTTGTAGTCGAGGTCCATGCCGAAACCGCCGCAACGTCCGACCGGCACGACAGCCGTGAACAGGTAGCCGACCCGGACGTCAACCGGTGGCTTGTGCGACTCTCCGCAGTCGGCAGCCAGGGCCCGGAAGCAGGGCTTGAAGATTTGACCGCTGCAGCCGTGAGTGTGCTGCTCTCCCAGTCACTGCTGCGGGACAAGGCGTTCATGAAACTCATCGAGGATGGGTTCGCCGATGGTCTGTGGCACAAGCTCGTTGCCAGCCGCCCCTATGACGAACTGGCTGATCTCCTCAAGTCCGACGACTACGAAGCCATTGCAGCTCTGCCCGACCCAGCCGTCGGCGCCGCCACACCCCCCAACGGCCGGCCCATGTCCGTCGCCCTCGAAGCCAAGACCGGACCGGGCCCCGGATACGACCACGGCACCGCGCTCGAGAACGTCCGCCACCGTTATGCGGCCCTGGTGCCCATAGTCGGCTACACGCTGCCGCGCCTGAGTGCTGACCCGGAATTCAACCGCACTGTGGCGCTGCTACGCGAGCAAGGCTGGAAGGACTGGCACCTGCTGACCGCCGTCGCCAATCTCGTCGGAAACCGACGCCTTAAACAGCGAGGTCTTCCTGCCCTCAACGACTCCGCTGAACGCCGTATGCGGCTCCATGCTGTCATGACGGAGCCCGAGCTTCCCGATCATGAATCCGTACCAACCGAAGCTTTCACGGAGAGTGCTCTAAGGTCGCACCTGCTTGCCGCAGCCCTGGCTACGGCAAGCAACGCCGGCTTGGTCGTCCGTCGCCCCAGCCTCCAACCCGAAGTGCTGCTCCGTGTGCTCGGTGACCGGTACGGCTACTGGACCGATGACACCGAGCACGCAGACGTGTTCGTCTCGCACCTGCCCAACACGAGCGAAGACGGCACAGTGCCTGCTTCATGACGCCTGAATGCCGCCCTGCCCTGCGGGAACGGTCCCGGGAGACCGGGGCGGCGGACGCGGGCGAAGACCTGTGGTCGCGGGCGGTGGTGGAGTCGGTGGACGGGGAGCTGGTGCGTGCGACGCTGCGCGGCCCGGGCGGCGCGGGGTGGGCGGCGGACCGGCTGATGGCGCGCCGCGGTGGCGGCCTAGCGTAGGTGCCTGCCCGGATTCCCCGTGCCGGTGGGCGGTACGGAGACGAGCCCCGCGTTCGACCGGCGCGGTGGTGGCCTGGCTGGTGGCCCACGGCAAGATCCAGGTCCCCACCCGGCCGCCTGTCGCGACGCTGCTGGTATCCGGCTCCGGCGGCGGTACGCGCACGGCCCGCATCCAGGACCCGCTGCTGCTCCTGGCGGACGACACCCAGGGAACGGAGCGCCTGTCCGCGTGGGCCGGTGAGGCCGATGCCGACGCGCTGGCCGGGATGGGCGAGACGCCGGTCGCGACGACGGTGCGCCGGCTCGCGGTGCCGGGGGAGACGCCGCTGGCGGTGATCGGTGATGCCCGGCTGTCCGGGCGGATGCGGCCGGGAGCGGGCGGGCTGTGGATCGAGCTGTCCTGGCCGTCCCGGATACGGGGAGCAGCAGCGGGCACGCGCGGGGTGGTCCGGCACGGGCTCGCCTACGCGGGGCCGGGGGAGAAGTGCGCGTGCAAGCGGTACGACTGCCGCGCAGTCGTACCCGTGGACTGGCGCCGGGACCACGGGACGCAGGCCGGGCCGGTGAGGGAATGGCAGCCCGGCGGCGGCGTCCGCTGCGCAGAACTGACCCGTCGGCGTACCGGCGCCGTGACTGCGACCGTGTCGGGGCCCTGAACTCACTTCGGTGACGGCCTTGACGGTGCAGTCCTCGGGGTGGTTCCAACTCCTGTTCAACCTGGCCGCGCTGGCGGTTGTGGTTCCCGTTGCCGAGCGGGAGTTGGGTTCGTGGGCGCTGTTGCTGGTGTTCGCGGTGAGCGGTGTCTCAGCGCAGACGGTGAGTATGGCCGGCTGGAGGCCCCGGGGAGGCGGCGACTCCGTGGCGATATGCGGCCTCGTGGGCGCACTCGTCACCTGGTACGCACTGTGCGGCAGCGTCGTCTCCCTGCGCCGGGTCGTCCTCCTCATCCCCGCCGCCGACCTCGTCCTCTGTCTGCTCGCCAACAATCACGGCGCGGGCCTGGCCGTCGGATGCGCACTGGGATTCGGGCTGGCAGAGAGCCGCCCCGCCCGCTGGATGTAGCTACACGCATTCCCGCCCGTCGACCACGCGTCTGAACTCAGCCACCGCAAGGGGTTACGCGGTGGCCGCGTCCTGGCTGCGGGTGTGTGCGACGAGGGCGTGGGCGGCGGTGGGGTGGGCGGGTAGCAGGGCGCTGAGGCCGGTGAGGTCCAGCATCCGCTGAAGGCGGTCGGGGACGGCGGCAAGGACCAGGGTGCCGTTGGCGGTCTTGGCGCAGCGGTAGATGCCGACGAGGGCGTTGAAGCCGGAGGAGTCGCAGAAGGTGACGGCCCCGAGGTCCAGGATCAGGTGGCGGTGGCCTTGTTCGATCAGGGCGAGTGCCTGGGTGCGCAGGCGGGGGGCGGTGGCGATGTCGAGTTGCCCGGCGATGTGGGCCAGGGCGAGGTCGCCGTCGGTGTGCTGTGCGGTGAGGCGGAAGTCGGTCACGGGCGGCTCTCCGGCGTCTCGCCGGCGGGGGCGATGGTATGGGCGGTGGCGATCGCGGTGAGGCCGACTCCGGCGTCGGCGAGGGGCACGGACAGGGCCAGCAGGGCCACGTCGTCACCGGCCCCGTGGGGCATCGCGTCGAGGAGGTCGACCGTGTCGCCTATGACCGCCGCCGCACTGACGGGGCCGGTGCGCGCGGAAAGGAAACGGGCCAGGCCCTCTTCCCCGATCATCTCTCCGCCAAGGGTGCGGGCCTCGGTCAGCCCGTCGGTGTAGAGGAGCAGTCCCTCGCCCGGGGCGAGGTGGAAGGTGTGGGAGGCGAAGCATGCCTCGGCGAGGGCGCCGATGAGCATGCCGCCCTCGGGGCGCACCTCTTCCACCGCCCCCTGCCCGCGCAGGTGGTAGGCCGGGGGGTGCCCGCCGGTGGCCAGCGTGACAGCGAACCCGTCCTTCTCGTGGGGTTCCAGGGTTCCGAAGACGGCGGTGCAGAACCGGGTACCGAGGTCCGGGTCGAGGAGCAGCGCCGTGTTCAGGGAGGTGAGGACCTTGTCGGGGTCGGGGTCGATCTGGGCTGCGGCGCGCAGGGTGTAGCGGGTCAGGGAGGTGACGGCGGCGGCTTCGGGGCCCTTGCCGCACACGTCCCCGAGGAAGAACGCCCACCTCGTGCCGTCGAGGGGGAAGACGTCGTAGAAGTCGCCGCCCACATCCTGCGGGGAGGCGGTGGCGTAGTGGCAGGCCAGCTCCAGCCCCGGCACCAGCGGCAGTGCCGGCGGCAGCAGGGTGCGCTGGAGAGTGGACGCGAACGCCTGGATGGCGGCCATGTCGCGCTCCGCGCGCTGCCGGGCCTCCTCCTGCTCGATGCGCCGCTCCTGCTCGGTGCGCAGGGCGTTCAAGGCGGCGAGTCGCATCTCCAGCTCGTCGAGGACGATTGCGGCCAGGTCGGCGAGGGTGGCGGTGTCGTCCTCGGTGATCAGGCGGGGTTTGGTGTCGAGGATGTTGACGGTGCCCAGCCGGTGCCCGTCGCCGGTGATGATCGGCGCGGCGGCGTAGAAACGGACCGCCATCGGCCCGGTGACCAAGCCGTTGTTGAAGGCGACGGGGTCGGTGAGAGTGTCCGGGATCACCAGTGTTTCGTCGGCGAGGATCGCCGAGCCGCACAGGCCCGGCTCCCGGCCGATCTCGCTGACGCCTTCCAGGCCGTGGGCGGCCTTGAACCAGATCCGGTCCTCGTCCACGATCGTCACGCTCGCCACCGGCACCTTGAACAGCCGGGCCGCCATCGCCGCAACGCGGTCGAACGCGCCGTCCGGCGGGGTGTCGAGGATGTCGTAGCGGCGCACGGCGTCCATCCGGGCCGCTTCTTCTACCGCACTGAGCGTTCGCTGGCCCGGCGTGTCCGCCGGGCCGGTCGCGTGTCGCGCTTGCGGCATTGTCCACCTCTCCGTGCCGTGCCGGCCTCGGTGGCCGACGACGGCGGCAGCCTAGACCAGCCTCCCGGCGTCAAGAAAAGCCAACGTTTTCTGAGGATCGGCCGGGGTTCACCAAGGCGTCTGGCGGGGCGCTTCGCAGGGCGCCTCACACCCGTACGGTGGCTGGACAACGGTGCAGGTCAGGCCAGACGGTCAAGGGGAGCTGACCATGCTGACTACTTCACTGAGGGGCCCTTGCCAGACCTGGTGAAGCTTCGACTTCCCCTACCCGACCCCCTCCAGACGGCGGACCGCCGCGCCGGGAAACTGCGGGACTCCCGGCCGCCCGGGTCCGAAGGCCGACGCATGGGAACAGCACCGGACAAGAGGCCCGGGGTCCGGTGGGTGTGGGAAGCGGTCAGAGGCTGGCTGTCCGGTGCGGCCGGACTGTGCATCCGTGGTGGCCTGTGACCAGCGAGATGAAAAGTCGTTCTGCACGATCGGCACCACGGTTGCCGAGACCTACCTTGCGTCTTCGGCAACGTGTGGGTACGCGGGCATGCGGGGACCGCGCGCAGGTTAATCGTGACGGGCGAGTTTGACGGCGGAGGCGAGCAGGATTACGGCCAGCGCGGGGATGAGGGCCACGTCGGGGAACACCCCGAGCAGTAGCCCGCCCAGGATCGCCCCGGCGATCGAGCCCGCGACCATGACCAAGGCGAAGCGGCGGTTGGCACCCAGCACTGCGAAGCTGCCGTCGCGGCTGTAGCGGGCGAAGGCTACGAGCATGGTCGGCAGCGATACCAGCAGGGAGAGGCTTCCGGCGGTTTTGATGTCTTGCCCGAAGAGCAGGACGATCGTCGGGATCAGCAGTTCGCCGCCGGCCACGCCCATGATGGCCGCTACCACCCCGATGCCGAACCCGGCCGCCACACCGAGGGGCACCTGCGCCCACAGTGGCAGGTCGAGGGTCCCCAGCGTGGAGAAGTGCGTGAACAGCAGAGCCGCGGCCATCAGCACCATCAGGGCGGCCAGCACCTTGTACAGGGTGGAGGAGCGCATCCGCACCGCCCACGATGCGCCGGCCCAGGCGCCCAGCAGGCTCCCGGCGAGCAGGTTGGCCGCGATGGGCCAGTGCGCGGCCAGTTCGGAAGCGGACACGGCCGCCATGCGGGCGGGCAGCGCGGTCAGGACCACGACCAGGCTCATCGCCTTGTTCAGGATGACGGCGGAGAGCGCGGCGAACCCGAACAGGCTGATCAGAAGCGGCAGGCGGAACTCCGCGCCGCCCAGACCGATCATCCCGCCCAGCACGCCGATGGCAGCACCGGCGCCGAACACCACAGGCAGGGAGTGCGTCGAGCGCAGGGGAGCGAGGGACTGATCGGTGCTCATGCCAGGAATCCTCCCCGGTAGCGGGCCCTGCCCGCCAGGGAGGGCCCGCAGCTTCGGGGAAAGGCACCGCGACCCCGCTCACGAGTCGTCGAGTCCTCCGAGCGCCAACGTCCGGCAGCCCCAGCTCACCCACCCCGGCTGATGCAAGATCCAACTGGAATGTGCAGCCACAGATGCACGGTCAATCTGAACCTATGCAAGGTCAGCCACTACAGGACACTGGCCAGGGCGGGCTGTGTGGTCGGCGCCGGTCCCGCCCAGTCCATGCCCAGCGCCGCGAGGGCCGCGAGCTGTTCGGCATCGAGTTTGTCGCGCCGGGTCTTGGTGTTGGAGAGCCATACGCCGAGCTTCACGGCCACCGGCGGGCGCGGCCACAGCAGGGAGCTGTTGGTCCCTCACCGCAGCAAGGCCGAACCGGAGGGGATCGACGAGGACACCCACTGGGACCTCCTCCAGCAGTGCCTCCACGACGAGGACCTCCCCCTGGCCGTGAGGGTGGCTGGGTCCCTGCTCCTGCTGTTCGGCCAGCACCTCACCCACGTCAGCGCCCTCACCACCGGGCATCTCGGCGTCCAGGACAGCCACCATACGATCCGTCTCGACAGCACTCCGATCCGCCTCCCGCAGCCCCTCGCCATCCTTTTGACCCGACTCGTCGAGCAGCAGCCCTGGCAGGGCTGGAGTGGCAACACGACCGTCACCTGGCTCTTCCCCGGCAGTCGGCCGGGGACCCACCGCTCCGCCCTCCGGTGGGGTCTGTCGGTGGATGAGCTGGAGCGTGAGCGGCTGTTGGGCATCGCGGCCGGGTGCGGTGGCACGGATGTGGAGTTCACCCCGGCTCCGTAGGCAGGGCGCAGCAGGGCAGGGGCTGTTTCTGGCGGACCCTGAGCGCGGTTCGCCGCCATCTGGTGGCGGCCCGCGCTGCTCAGATGTCGCGGAGCAGTGATCTGGGCGTGCCCTGTTCGTTGGCGAATTACTGGGTGATGCCGTCGAGGGGCTCGGTGACCGGCTGGTTGGCGAACGTCCGATGATGTGCGCGCCCTCCAGCGTTCGCCGGCTTGGATCGGCTCGGGGCACCCGGGTGCCGAGCTAGTGCGTTGTCCACGAACGTTCGCCGGGTCGGGTGACATGGGCGATTGGAGTTCGCGGTAGGGGGTCTGCCAGCCTCACTCTCGATGGCAACGCAATCGCTGTCGAGAGTGAGGTCGTGGATGGCAGAGCTGGTCAGGGCAAGGCGGTTGAGCGATGAAGAGGGACAGAGGCTGCAGCGGATCGTC